>JAAZVO010000216.1 GCA_018623405.1 Crocinitomicaceae bacterium | reverse complement strand
TCTGAACTTCTACAAAAAACCCAATCCAAGTTTATATGAAAACAATAGGAAAAGTACAGGGAATTATTTCGAACCTATTAATGGTAAATGTTGAAGACCCCGTAGCTCAAAATGAAATTTGCTATGTAAGCTTGGGTGATACTAACCTTATGGGCGAGGTAATTAAAATAAATGGTAAAACCGCATTTGTTCAAGTTTTTGATAGTACAAGAGGATTAAAAGTTGGGGCTAAAGTTGAGTTCTCAGGAAGTCTTTTAGAGGTTGAGTTAGGTCCGGGTATCTTATCAAAAAACTACGATGGCTTACAAAACGACCTCGACACTTTAGAGGGAATCTTTTTAGAACGCGGCGCAAAATCTGCCCCAATAAATATCGATGCAAAATGGGAGTTTACTCCTTTAGCCAATATTGGCGATGAAGTAACAGCAGGTAGTTGGTTAGGTGAAGTCCCCGAAAACAACATTCACCATAAAATAATGGTGCCTTTTAATATTGAAGGAGCTTACACACTTTCTTGGATTGCGGAAAAGGGAACTTATAAGGTTAAAGATACAATTGCTAAAATTAAACCTGAAAAAGGTGACGAAATAGAGATAACCATGAGCCAAAAATGGCCTGTTAAAGTGCCATTAAAACGCTATAAAAACAAACCAAGACCTTTTAAACTAATTGAAACAGGAGTTAGAACTATAGATAGCCTCCACCCTATTTTAGAAGGTGGTGTTGGGTTTATTCCCGGTCCGTTTGGATGTGGAAAAACAGTTTTACAACACGCTATTTCTAAACAAGCCTCAGCAGATGTGGTAATTGTTGCTGCATGTGGAGAAAGAGCTAACGAAGTGGTTGAAATTTTTACTGAATTTCCTGAAC
The DNA here is from genome assembly GCA_018623405.1 of Crocinitomicaceae bacterium. GTDB lineage: Bacteria > Bacteroidota > Bacteroidia > Flavobacteriales_G > Salibacteraceae > JAAZVO01. The sequence continues at coordinate 4,013 of JAAZVO010000216.1, read as the reverse complement.
TTGAAGACCCACGAACAGGACAAAAACTTATGGAACGAACCATAATAATTGCCAACACTAGTAATATGCCTGTAGCCGCTCGTGAAGCTTCGGTTTACACGGCTATGACTCTAGGGGAATACTACAGGCAAATGGGACTAAAAGTGCTGCTTCTTGCCGATTCAACTTCTCGTTGGGCGCAAGCATTAAGAGAAATGAGTAACAGGTTAGAAGACCTTCCGGGCCCCGACGCTTTCCCAATGGACTTATCAGCCATAATTTCAAACTTTTATGCTAGAGCAGGGACAGTTGAGCTAAATAATAACCACACTGGTTCTATTACTTTTATTGGTACTGTTTCTCCAGCCGGTGGGAACCTGAAAGAACCCGTTACAGAGAGTACCAAAAAAGCTACTCGCTGTTTTTATGCACTTGCACAAAAAAGAGCAGATAGCAAAAGGTATCCTGCCATAGACCCAATAATGAGTTACTCAAAATATCTAGAGTATCCTGAATTTCAGAAATACGCACTTGAAAAAGTATCTAAAAGATATTCTGAATATGTAGATATCATGAAAAACCTTTTGCTACGAGGTAGTGAGGCTAGTGACCAAATCAACATTTTAGGAGATGATGGAGTTCCTCTAGCCTATCACGTAAATTTTTGGCGGGCAGAATTAATTGACTTTGTTATTCTGCAACAAGATGCATTCGACAAGGTTGACCAAATGACTCCAATGGCTAGGCAAATGGAAATGGTTGAGCTAATTTTAGATATCTGCCAAAGAGAATTTGATTTTCAAGGTTTTGAAGATGTTTCTTCATTCTTCAAAAAGCTAATTAATGAGTTCAAACAACTTAATTACACCGCGTACAACACCACTGAATATGCCGATAAAAAAGCGGCTATTGAAATGGAAATAAAACAATCTCTTGAAAAAGAAACTGCTAAATTATGGAGTTAAAAAAACATTATACCAACCTAAAAAACATAACAAAAGCAACCTGCACTTTAGAAGCGGATGGCGTAGGTAATGAAGAGTTAGCCATGGTGGGCAATAAATTGGCTCAGGTTGTAAAAATTATTGGCAAAGAGGTAACCCTTCAAGTTTTTGGAGGTACAGAAGGGATTTTTACCGATACCAAAACCGTTTTTCTAGGTAAAGCTCCTACACTAAAAGTAGGAGAAGAGCTTGCAGGCAGATTTTTTAATGCTTATGGAGAGCCAATTGACAATGGTCCTGCCCCTATGGGAAATGAAGTTGAAATTGGTGGGCCCACAGTAAATCCTGTTAGAAGAAAACAGCCTTTCCAATTAATTGCTACGGGTATTGCAGGTATTGACCTAAACAACACCTTAGTAGCCGGTCAAAAAATTCCATTTTTTGCCGACCCTGATCAACCCTACAATGAGGTAATGGCAACTGTTGCCTTGCGTGCCAAAGCAGATAAAATTATTCTTGGCGGAATGGGCTTAACAAATGATGACTACCTATTTTTCAAACACCTTTTTGAAGACCAAGGAGTATTGGATAAAATCATCTGTTTTATAAACACTACAGAAAATCCTCCTGTAGAAAGGCTATTAATTCCTGATATGAGCTTAACCGCAGCGGAATATTTTGCAGTTGAGAAAAACGAAAATGTATTGGTATTACTTACAGATATGACCTTGTATGCTGATGCATTAAGTATTGTATCAAATAGAATGGACCAAATACCTTCAAAGGATTCTATGCCTGGTTCATTATACTCAGACCTTGCAAAAATTTACGAAAAAGCCGCACAGTTTCCCAATGGAGGCTCCATTACAATTATTGCTGTAACAACACTTTCTGAAGGCGATATTACCCATGCTATTCCTGATAATACGGGTTATATTACAGAAGGGCAATTGTTCTTAAGAAAAGATTCTGATGTAGGAAAAGTAATTGTTGACCCCTTTAGAAGTTTAAGTAGGTTAAAGCAATTGGTTATCGGCAAACAAACCAGAAAAGATCATCCTCAGGTAATGAACGCCGCAATTCGTCTATTTGCGGATGCAGCAAATGCCAAAACCAAATTGGAAAATGGGTTTGACCTTACCGAGTACGATCAAAGGGCGCTCAATTTTGCTAAAGATTATTCAGAAAATATTCTAGCCGTAGATGTTAATTTAGATAATGAAACCATGCTTGATAAAACATGGGAGCTTTTCTCAAAATTTTTCAAAGAAGAAGAGCTTGGAATAAAACAAGAATTTACTTCAAAATACCTCAAGCAATAAGCATTGGCCGTTAAATTTCAATATAACAAAACCTCTTTGCATGCTTTAGGAAAGCAACTCAAAATTCGTATTGGTGCGCTTCCTATTCTAAAAAACAAAGAGAGTGCTTTGCGGGTAGAAGTAATCAATCAAAAGCAAGAAGTAAAAAATTTAGCGGCAGAGCTAGCAGCCTTAAAACCAATTGAAGAAAAATTTTTGCCTTTAATTGGTAGGTTTCCTACAAGGCAATTAAATATTGAAAATTTAGAAGTTTCAAGAAAAAAAATTGCAGGGGTTACCATTCCTATTTTTAATGGTTTAACCATAAAGTTGAAAGATATTTTATGGCATGAAGCTCCGCATTGGTACCCAGATGTGCTAAATTTTTTAGAAGATAAAGCGATAAAAACAGTACGTTTTGAGGTAGCTAAAAGGCAACTTGAAATTTTGGAAAATGAAAGAAAGAAAACTACCCAAAAGGTAAATCTTTACGAGAAAGTTCAAATACCTGATTTAGAGGATGCCATCAAGAAAATAAAGCGCTTTTTAGAAGATGAACAAAACCTTTCTAAAGCAGCTCAAAAAATGGTGAAAGCAAGAAAAATGCAAGCATGATTACACCAATGTTAAAATATCAGTTTTTAGCTTTTCATAAAGATGTATATCATCTTTTAGAAACCTTAAAAAACCTTGGTGTTGTTCATATAAAAGAACTCAAGCGAAATATAGATGAACACAGTGCGCGCATAAAAAGAGAACTTGCTGCCAATAAACAACTCAAAATAAACTTTGAAAGAAGTTTACAAGCCGGTGCCGACCCTTCACCCAAACTAAAAAGCTTTAATCCTGAACTTGTACACGAATACCTAGAAGAGTTACAGCAACTCAACAAAAAAATTCCGCGTTTAGAGGAAGAGGAATATCATGTTAGGTTTTTTGGAAATTACGATGCTTTTAAATTTAATGCAATCGAAGAAAAGGGATTTTTCTTCCACCTTTTTAGTGTAAGCCTAGGAAAAATTAAGCCGGAATGGAAAAAAGAATACACTATTCATGAGTTGTTTGAAACTAGCCGAAAATCATATTTTGTAATACTTTCAAATGAAACTGAACCACCTAAATTAAAGGCTCAAATTGAGACGTTTCCTTCAAAATCTGTAAAACAACTACAACAAGAAATTGCGGAGTTAAAAGATAAAAAAGCCGGAATATTAGCCGAATTTCTCAGAAACCAAGATATTATTCATCAATACATTAAAGAAAACAAAACTGAACTGAATGATGAATTGCAAAACAAAAAAGCAGATAATCAGCTTATTAAAATGGGCTTTGGCAAAGTTTTAATGCTACAAGGTTGGATTCCAAAAAGTAAAGCCGAAATCTTAGAAGCTGCATTAGATGCCACAGGTTTTTACTACGAAAAACAAAAGCCCGAGCCTAAAGATGCTCCTCCCATTTTATTAAAAAACAGTGCCCTTGCAAAATGGATGGAACCAATAGCTGAGCTATTTGCACTTCCTAAATATGCCGAACTAGATTTAACTCCATTTTTTGCGCCCTTCTTCCTTTTATTTTTTGGTTTCTGTTTAGGAGATGGTGGTTATGGCCTTTTAATTTTCTTGGTGTTGCTATCGTTATATAAAAAGGTACCTAAAGCTTATAAAAATATTTGGAAGCTAGCCCTAGCTTTAGAGTTTATGGCTTTCCCAATTGGAATTATAAGCGGAACTTTTTTTGGAATTAACCTATTCGAAACTGAATTTCCTTTGCTTACTAACTTAAGACCCTA
>JAAZVO010000215.1 GCA_018623405.1 Crocinitomicaceae bacterium | reverse complement strand
GCAGAAATTTTTAATACACAGTTTCAAAAGAGCGGCTCGCAAAAGCAATGGATTGCAATTAAAAACCTAAAATCAGGTAACAGCTACCAAGAGTTTGAATCCTTGTTGAATAAAGTTTATTAACCTATTCAAATCAATACTTTTGCAACACAAAATTTTGAGATGAAAATCGCATATAATTGGTTAAGAGATTATTTAGATATATCGTTAGCACCCGAAAAGGTTTCTGAGCTACTAACAGATTGTGGACTTGAAGTAGAGGGTTTAGAGGAAGTAGAAACCGTAGAAGGTGGGCTTAAAGGATTGGTAATTGGTGAAGTTGTTTCTTGCGAAAAACACCCAAATGCAGATAAGCTTTATGTAACAAAAGTTAATGTAGGAGAGGAAGCACTATTACCTATAGTTTGTGGTGCACCAAATGTTGCTACGGGGCAAAAGGTGGTTGTTGCCACAGTAAACACGGTTATTCATCCAATTAATGGAGAGTCATTCGAAATAAAAAAAGCAAAAATTAGAGGCGAGGTTTCCCAAGGAATGATTTGCGCTGAAGATGAAATTGGATTAGGAGCGAGCCATGATGGAATTATGGTGTTACCTGAGCATGCAACAGTAGGTATGCCTGCAGCTGATTTCTTTAAAGTTGAAAGCGATTGGATTTTTGAGATAGGTTTAACCCCAAACCGGGCTGACGCCATGTCACACTTTGGCGTTGCAAGAGATCTATTAGCTGTGTTAAAACAAAAGGAGTTGGTTCCTATGAATCAAAAATTAAAAACTCCTGAGTTTAATTTTCAAGTTGATGATGAATCTAGAACCATACCGGTTGAGGTTGAAGCCGAAGAGGCTTGTCCGAGATATTGTGGTATTACAATTTCTGATGTTACGGTTAAAGAGTCTCCCGATTGGTTGAAAAACAGGTTGAGGTCTTTAGGGTTAAACCCTCATAACAATGTTGTAGATATTACAAACTTTATTTTGCATGATATGGGTCAACCGCTTCATGCCTTTGATGCCGATAAGATTGAAGGAGCAAAAGTGGTAGTAAAAACACTTCCTCAAAATACCCCATTTACAACTTTAGATGAAGCTGAACGAAAACTGCACGCCAATGACTTGATGATTTGTAATCAAAATGCCGGAATGTGTATAGCCGGGGTTTTTGGAGGAATTTCATCTGGCGTTACCGAAAACACAACTAATATTTTTTTAGAGTCTGCATATTTTAATCCTGTTTATATTAGAAAAACCGCCAAACGTCATGGGTTAAATACAGATGCTTCATTCAGGTTTGAGCGTGGAATAGATCCTAATATCACCATGGAAGCTCTTAAAAGAGCAGCCTCAATGATAAAGGAACTTGGCGGAGGTAAAATCACTTCACAGCCTTCAGATACTCACTCCACTCCATTTCCAAACTTTGAGGTTAATATAAACCTAGAAAGAATAAATAAATTAATTGGAAAGGATTTAACCCCTAATGAAATAGAGGATATTCTTAAGTTTCTTGAAATTGAAATAGTTCAAAAGAATAATTCAGATTGGCAATTATCAGTTCCTCCTTACAGAGTAGATACTACCAGAGAGGCTGATGTAATTGAAGATATTTTGAGAATATATGGATATAATGAGGTCGAAATACCGCAGAAGGTAAATGCCAGTTTAAACTTTTCAGCAGCATTTGATCCGATTAAAGCAAAACTTACCATAACCAAAATGCTTAATGGCGCTGGTTTTTTTGAGTCAATGAATAATTCTTTAACCTCTGCCAGTGAGGTTTTAAAAACAAAAAGGTTTTACGAGGATGAGTTAGTTTCAGTAGAAAATCCTTTAAGTGCTGAGTTGAATATTTTAAGACCTGATTTATTCGTTAATGCATTAGAAACAACTAGGTTTAACCTTTTTAGAAGACAAGAAAATTTAAAATTATTTGAATGGGGCAAAGGTTATTTAAAAGCTGAACCATACAATGAAACTCAATACCTGAGTTTATATGCTACAGGAGCCACCAATGCTGAAAGTTGGAATAATTCTCCATCAAGACCGGTAGATATATATTATTTGAAAGGTTTGGTTGAGGCAGTTTTTAAAAAATTCGGAATTATAGATCAACCTAAATTTAGATTAGAGGAGTTAGAAGACCCCTCTTTTGTTGGCGGAATATCCTTTAATTGGCGAAAAAGCAACTTAGCTATAGTAGGCCGCGTGAAAAAAGATATTTGTGCTGATTTTGATGTAAAAGCTGATTTCTTTTTCGCCCAATTTAACCTAGACAATCTATTTAATGTGCTTCAAAACATGAAAGCATCTTTTGCTAAACTTCCGAAATTTCCTTCTGTTAGAAGAGATTTGGCATTGTTGCTAGATGACGGTATTAAATTCCACGATCTTAAGTCGGAGGCTTTTAGGGTAGAAACTAAGTTGCTTAAAGATGTTAATCTTTTTGATGTTTATTCAGGGAAAAACCTACCCGAAGGCAAGAAGTCATACGCGCTTTCTTTTTTACTTCAAGATGAAGAGGCTACGCTTGTAGATAAGAGAGTTGATAAAGTAATGGATAAGTTAGTAAACCTTTACAAACAGCAGTTTGGAGCTGAATTAAGATAGTTTACTTATTATATAAAAAATAAAAAGGGTGATTATTCACCCTTTTTTTATGCATAAAAATCCCCTCTGGAAAACCGAAGGGGATTAAAAAACAAACAGACTACTAACTTATTACCTCGAAAGAATAATTCTTTTAGTAATTACTCCTTTTGAGTTCTCTAACTTAATTAGGTAGATTCCATTTTCAAAACTTGAAAGATCTAAAGTTTCTCTGTAAACATTACCAATAAAGTTCATTGCTTCAATGGTTTGTCCGGTAAGGTTCATTACGGTTAATGAAACTTGGTCAGAAACATTTGCTTCATAGTTTACATAGAATAATCCATTAGACGGGTTAGGCAATACATCAAAGTATTCAATGCCCATTGCATTTGCTACACCAATTGGCTCACAATTAAAGCAAGACTCCCAACAAACGTCACCTAAGTTGGTGTCGCCTGTAATTTCTAAATACCTGTTGGTAAATCCACCTTCAGAATAGGTACATGGAGCTCCTAATGTTAGTGTTTCTTGAGTTTGCCATCCATTCAATGTATATTTAAACTGAATAGTATCACCCATAGGTAAGGTAATAGTTACTTCCCAAATGCTATCACCATCGGCGTCAGACATTGGGTTACATAAACCACACCATCCGTTAAATGTACCATTTACATAAGCAGTGGTAAAAGTGTCAGGGTATTGACTCATATCTACTGCAAATCTAATGTTGGCAGTAGTTGGCACACCTGTACAAGGTGAGCAAGAAGCCCAACATAACTCAGGTAAAACAGTATCATTTCCTAAGACTAAGAACCTATTTGTAAATCCACTTACTGTTTTAGTACATGGTTCACCACCTAAGAAAGTTTCATCATCTGACCATCCGTCAACGGTGTATTTAAACTCAATTGAATCTTGAGGGAGATTAACTGTTAATTCCCAAACATCATCACCATCGGCATCAGTCATTGGGTTACATTTTCCACACCAGTTGTTGAATGTACCGTTTACATAAACAGTGTCATACGTTCCGGTGTAATCAGCCATATCTACTTTAAAGGTAACATTGGTTCCTGTTGGTGTACCGGTACAACCTGAACAAGAGGCCCAACATACTACAGGGAAAGTTGTATCACCAGAAACTGTCATAAACCTGTTAGTGAAACCACCTGTAGTTTTAGTACAAGGCTCACCGCCTGCAAACTTCTCATCATCTGTCCAACCATCAACTGTAAATTTATACTCTGCAGAATCAATAGCTAATGGAATAGTAACATCCCAAACACCATCATTATCAGCATCAGACATTGGATTACATGAACCACACCAGTTATTAAAAGTTCCATTTAAGTGAACAGTTGTAAACGAACCTGTGTAGTCATTCATATCAACTTGGAAAGTGATGTTTTTAGTTGTTGGACCAGTTGGGTTTCCTGTACAAACACCACAAGACTGCCAGCAAACTGGAGGTAATGTAGTATCACCGGTTAATACCAAGAACCTGTTAGTAAATCCACCAACAGTTTTTGTACATGGATCTCCGGGCGTTAAGCTTTCATCAACTGTCCATCCGTCAAGGGTAAATTTGTACTCTACTGAGTCATCAGGAAGTGGAATAGTAATTTCATAGATAGAATCATTATTCGCATCAGTCATTAGAGCGCATGTTCCGCACCAGTTATTAAAAGTACCATTCAAGTGAACATTAGTATAAGCAGGTCCAGAATAATCTGAAAGGTCAACTCTAAAAGTTACATTCTTTAAAACCGGAGGAGTTACTGTTGGTCCACCAAAGAATACATCATCTAAATAATAGGTTGTGTTCGCAGTTGGAGAATTTCCAAAATCATAGAATACAGACAACATATCATAGGTGTTAGACAAATTAATTGGGGTAGTACCTGAAACGTGATTATTGAAATCAAAGAATAAAGTATCCCAACCGTTTGCTATAGTGGTTACAGCTTCTGTTTCAACAGAAATTATGTTGTTGGTGTGATCTTCTGCTTTAAATCTAACTGTTACACCTGCTGCAGGTGAATAAACAACTGCACTGATTGTCGTACTACCCTGCGCAAATGGAATTGCTGAGGCTAAACCATTAGCTGTACTAAGGGTAGTTCCAGCCCAAGTTTGAGCACCTGAGGTTTTTTCAGACATCAATACATGGTTTGTTGAATCCATTGGATCAGCAGCTAGTATTGAAACATTTCCACCAAAATCAGTTACCGAATAATCCACATTAGCTGTATCATTCCAAGTAATTGGAAGGTCAATTTGAGATTTTGAGGGAGGAGGAGGAGT
>JAAZVO010000028.1 GCA_018623405.1 Crocinitomicaceae bacterium | reverse complement strand
TTTAATAATTCAGGGACTACTTTATTTCGAATTAAATTGCGTTGGTATTTATTCTCAAGGTTAGAGTTATCAATTCTAAAAGGTTCTTTCAACTGCTTTAGATAGCCTAAAACCTCTTCTTTTGTTGAGGTAATAAAAGGGCGAATTACATTTTTATTTTTTGGACTCATTGCCGTTAACCCTGAAATACCTGTGCCCTTGGTAAGGTTTAATAAAATAGTTTCGAGTTGGTCGTTTATGGTAGAGCCAACAATTACTCCTGAAAAATTATGCTTTAAAAGTAAATCTTCAAAAAAACCAAAGCGTAGCCTTCTTGCTACCATTTGAATAGATTCTCCGGTGAGTCCTTTTTCTTTTTCGGTATCAAATTTTTTGACAAAACATTCAGTTTTTAGACTTTTTGATAAGTTTTTTACAAAATCTTCATCGGCATCTGCCTCTTTACCACGCAATTGAAAATTGCAATGAGCCAATGCTATCTTGAAATTTAATCTAGTCAGTAGAATTGCCAATGCAGTAGAATCTGGTCCACCGCTAATGCCAACTAAATATGTATTTGATTTTTCAAGGAGTTGGTGCTTTTCTATAAAGCTGACAACTTTTGCTTCAAAAGTGGAGATAAAATACTGATTATCAGACAAATTGACAGGATTGATCTAATGGTTGTGACAAAATTACTTTAAAACCTTTAAGTTTTGGAGTTGGTATTTGGTTTGAACAACTGCATTCGAATGTTTAACCATAAAATTTAAAACAATGACACTAGTAAGATATTCAAAACCAAGTACAATTTCCCCAAATTTAATTGATGAATTTTTTAATGATGATTTCCTAATGGGAGGAAGATCTTTAGCAAGAAACAGTTTTGTTCCTTCAGCTAATATAAAAGAAGATGAAAAAGCTTTTCATTTAGAGTTATCTGCCCCCGGGTTCAACAAAAAAGAGATTAACATTGAAGTTGATGACAACATGTTAAAAATCTACTCTGAAAAGAGAAATGAAGTTGAAAATAAAGATGAGTCATTCATTAAAAGAGAGTTTCATTACCATTCATTCGAAAGAAGTTTTCAACTTCCTGAAAACGTAAATGCCGATAAAATTAAGGCCAATTATCAAGATGGAATTTTGAAAGTGGAACTTCCAAAAATGTTAAAGAAGGAAAAAAAGAAAAGATTGATAGACATTTTCTAAACTAAAAAATTAGAGATTTTTAAAGGGGCAATTGCCCCTTTTTTTATGTTCAGATTTTTGAAATTATCTAAAAATTTTAAAAAATCTTTCTGCTTTTAGCAAACACTCTTCAAATTCTTGTTCGTTATCAGATAGCGCAGTAATTGCTCCACCAACAGCATAACTTAACACTTTTGTTTTAGAATTTAAAATGGCAGTTCTTATTACAACATTAAAATCGAAGTTGTTATCAGGGGTAAAATAACCGATACTGCCTGAATATAAACCCCTCTTAAAGTTTTCGTGTTCTTCTGCTAATTGCATAGCACTAATTTTTGGAGCTCCTGTCATGCTCCCCATAGGGAAACATTTTTTTATAAATTCAATTGGGTTTTCGTGTTCTTCAATTTCGCAAGCAACTGTTGAAATCATTTGGTGGACTTCAGGAAAGGAATAAATACCAAATAGCTCTTCCACTCTAACTGAACCACGTTTTGCTGTTCTAGAAAGGTCGTTACGCACAAGGTCAACAATCATAACATTTTCTGTTCTATCTTTCAAGCTATCACTTAATTGTTTTGCTTCTAAAATAGGTTGATTACCTCTTTTGGAAGTACCCTTTATTGGTTGAGAAATAACTTTAGTTCCTGATTTTTTCAGAAACCTTTCAGGGCTTGCCGAAAAAATAAAATGATCGTTTATGCGACAAAAACTGCTAAAAGGCACATGGGCATCTTCTAAAAAATGGTAGAATAAAGCAAGTGGGTCAACTTTATAGTTGTTGGCCAAAAAGGTTATGCAATAATTTATTTCGTAAATATCGCCCCTTTGAATGTGTTGTTTGAGTTTATGGACCTGCTCTAAGTATTGTTGCTTTGAAGTTGAACTTGTAAATTCAGTTTTTGGTAGGTATAATTTTTCGGTTGAAATTGTCGGTAGTACATTCAAATCAAATGACAAATCACCCAATACTTCAACTATTCCATCGCGCTCTGTAATAACAGTTTCAGGTTTGAAAAAGTACAACTCGGGGAAACCCACAAAATCTTTATTTTTTGAAGTAAGGCTTTCAATCTCATTCTTTAAATCGTAACTTAAAAAACCAAATTTCCAATTTTTTTTGTCCTCTACAAAGGTTTCAAGGGCTTGCCATTTGTGGGTTTTAGGTTCTAAAACTTCTTTCTCGCCAATGGCAATAACCGCGTTATAATGTAGGTGCGGATAGTTTATATTTTCTTGTTGATGAGAATCGAAAAAGCAAAAGTTTTTATCTTCCTTAAGAATTTTAGCTAGTAAACGCAACTTCCAGTCTTTGGGAAGTTGATGAGCATAAAAAGTGTTAGATTTCTTCAAAACTTGGTTCTCAAGGTAAAAGCGTACAAAATTAAAAATGGTGCAAATAATAAGGATAATCTTCCTAAAACATCGCCGTAATCAGCAAAGCTTGTATTTATTCCAATTGGTAAAATCGTTTGTATGTCAACTAATTTTTGTTTGTCTATAAGTTGAAATTCTCCATTTGGGAGAAAAATACCGCTTAAACCCGAATTTGCCACGCTGTATATGGTATTACCTGTTTCTGCTGCTCTAAGCCTTAACATTAAAGCATGATGCTTAAATGCAGATGAGTTTTCGAACCAAATATCATTGGAAAACACCATAACTTTTCCACTGCCTTTTTTTGCTTTTTTTTGAAATAAATTGGCGTAAACTGCCTCTGAGCATATTGCAAAGTCAGCGTTTTTATGAGTTGAGGAAAGGTTTGAAAAAATGTTTGCCTCCACCACAGGCACAGGTCTTTGCTTTTCGTAAACCGTATCAAAAGAGGAATTTAAAATTAAATTTTTGTAGGGAGATTTTTGAACATATCCAAAGTAAAATGGAATGTTTTGACTCTTGAATGTTGAAGAAACCTTTTGAAATTCAGAAAATTCATCACCAACAGTAGCATCGAAAAAACTTTCGGGCGCCAAGGCTAAACTAACTTTAGTTAGATTTTCTTTATTAAGTTGAAATAGAATTTCATTTGTTTTTAACTGGTGATTTATTTGCTTATGAGGTTGAATAAACAGCACTTTTTCTTTAGCGCTTTCAATAACTTCATGCGACTTTAAATAGGGTAGAATAAAGGGTAAAATAAGTAACCAATGACACTGCCTTTTGGGCTGTTTTGCTTTATTGTTTAAATAGGATTTTCCAAGCATAAAAGCAATTACCAACACCATTAATGAAACACCTCTACTACCTAAAATTTGTAGAATGGGAATTTGAAAACTCGATGCTGCGAAACCATTTCCTAAATTAAACCAAGGTACAAATGGATGAAAAGCCTCTTGGATATATTCTACGGCTAAAAAAAATATGAGAAATGAGAGTACATGAAATTTTTGTTGCAGTTTCTTGGTTACTGCTATTGTCATTAAAAAAGGCAGTGCGTATAAAAGTGAATAAACCCCAACTCCAAATAAATACAAGTTTGTGTTGTAGCTATTTAGCCAAAACCCTCCAATTGCAAACCAAGGCAATAAAAACAGTAGCATTTGAGCCACTTTTACTGAGTTTGTATTTGATGATTTTATCCATAGATATGGATAAACAAATCCAATAAAGTTTAGCCAAAATAACCACTCAAATTGCTGCCAAGCAAAACCTAGAAATATTCCGAAAATTAGAGGAGGTGTAAAATTCTTTATCACCGCATTAAATACATTTTACCAAGCCCTTGGTTAAAGAATCTATCGGCGCCCGATTGTCTTTTTTCAATTGTTTCTCCTTCAATTTTTGTAATTACACGGTAAAGGTAAACCCCGTTTCCAAGGCGGTCTCCAAACTCATCTCTTCCATCCCAAGCGTATTCTGTTATGTTTCTTCCAATTCTTAAGTTACCGAGCTCTTGCTTTGTTATTTCTCTAATTACTTTTCCTGTTACAGTTAGTATTTGAATGGTAAATACATTAGGAATTTTGCTTCCTGTTAAGGTAAAAACAAACCGTGTTGAGGTTGTAAACGGATTAGGGTAATTCATAATTTCAGTAATAGTAGATCGATTGATTACCTCAAAAGATATTTTATAATCCTTTTCTCCACTGCGATTGCTGCTTGCATCTGATGCTTTTACGATAAGTGTATAATCGCCATCTTCAGTAAAGTTTCCAAAATAAGTTAGTTCCGCTTTGTTTTCAGGTAATTGTCCGGGTTGAAACTGAATGTTTTCTACTCCATTTTGTACAAAAGGAATTCTTCGTTGAGTGTTTGCCGGATCAATTAAATATAAGCTGAATAGCGAAGTGTCATTTAATGCTAAAAACTCATTTTCATCGTCAAGCCAAATTTTTATTTCGGGATTTGGTGAAACTATATCGCCATTTAAAATATGGATTCCATCAAAAGTAACATCTAGCGTAGGGTTTGTGTTATCTCCTTGGATATAGAAAAACTTGGTAACCGAATTGTTAAATGTAAACTGCTCGGGTTTCCAAAGAGAATCAGGAAAGCGCGGATTAATTTCTGCTGTTAAGGCGTAAAGTCCAAAAAGATTTAAGGTGTTTACTTTAAAAGTATCTGTAATTGTAGAGAAATTATCTGAAAATAAAAGTGCATTTTCAGTAACCTCTGAAACATCTGTTTGTAAACTTGATAAGGTATAATTTATTGAAATAGAATCTGTTGAAGCAAAACCAATGTTACTAAAGTTGGTAAGCATAGAAAGTTCTGCACCTTGCATTATTGTATCGGTTGTGGAGATAGACGTAATGCTTTCAGCAACGTAATCTGGTGCTTTATCATAAACTATATGAAGATAATTTGGATTTAATGGCGTTTGGAGACTGTCATCTTTAAAAGCTACTTTTAGCTTAGCGAAAGGGTATTGTTGTGCCTCAATAATAGAAGGCAAATTTGTGTTACTGCCGGTAAAACTTTTTTGAGTTAATAGTTTTACTTCGTTTCCTGAGCTGTTTATTCCAAAAAGCTCTACAGTAACTGAATCATTGCGGTTTATCTCATTGTTTTTAAAATCCCAATTTAAAGTTTGCCAAAAATTTGAAGGACCAATTCTAGGAGTTTCGTAGCTCCCAAAGCTCAAATTATTTTGAAGACTTGCTGTAAGGTTAACTACATCGTTGTAGTTATTGCCTAAAGCTTCTTTAGCTGTTGATTTTCTTCCTTTTTGAGCGAAGAAAATATAGGGAATTGAATCTCCAACAGTTCTTATTTGGGTTGCTCCAAGACCTTCAAATGCTTGAAAAAAAAAGTTATCCCAAATAGTAGAATCTTTGAAATCGCCTCTAATAATGGTATAGGCAAGCACATAATTTCCCACTGGAATTTCATTATTTAATAGATTTTCGAGGCTATTTACTTGAGCAGGATTGCTTAGCACATAGGTAAAAAAATACTCAACTCTAGAGCGGCATCCGCCAAGGTCGTTGTTGTTGCCAAATGAATTGTTTGGGTTATACTCAATAGGAAAGGGTCCTGAATTGTCAATAAAATGCGTTCCCCATGGCTCAAGGTTAGATGAGTCGAATACGGCAACGTAAATTGATGGTGCCGCGGGAGGACATACCCCAAATTCTATCAACTCTCCATCTAACCTAAACTCTTGAAAATTGTATTCGGTTTGCGTTTTGGGGTGACCTAAAATTTGTACCGCTAATTGTTTTTGGTTTGGTAGAAATGATAAACTCTTATTGTTTTGGTTATAGTTTAAGAATGTAAACCTGTTTTCTTTCAATTGATTAAAGTTAGTTTGACCCCAACCGCGTTTATTTGGAATATAGGTAAAGGAGGCTTCACGCCACTTATAGTCGGGGTTTGGTTTAGGTGATACTCTCCAAAAGTAAACGGCACTATCAGGCAAATACGTAATGTTGGGTTTCCATTTTATAACTCCCCCTTTTGAGGATTGGTTTAATGAAATAAGCAGCGGGCTATTAAATTTGTCTGTAGTGTCAAGCTCAAAAAAGTATTCGTTTGTGGTGGCATTTGGGTCTGCAGAAATGGTGTAAAAAGTGGGGCCGCTTTCTTCAATAATCTCTAAGTTAGATGGGTAAACGGGGATTACTTCATCAGAAGTTATCCAAACCTCATAAGTTGAAAGGTTATTGGAGGTATTATCCATTTCATCTACAGTTACTATAGGATAATCTAAGGCAAGTTCAAAAATATTTCTACCAATACTTTTTTCAGGAAAAACCGGAATGGTAAGGTTTACAGTATCTCTGAAAATTGGAGTTGAAATATTGGTGGTAAAAATGGCATCAGTACCATCGGGAAAGGTCCGTTTTACTTGCAATCCAACTTCTCTTTTTACAGCCTTGCCTATATTGGTAACTAAAACATTTAGATTAAATTCACTTAGCTCGGCAGATACTTTTTGAGGATCTATTGAGGTTCTTTCAGGAGAAAGTACATAATCCGGTTTTGGATGAGGATACATTTTTAGCGATGGGTCGCCATGTAAAGTCATCTCTCTGCAAGTAGAGCGCATAATTGAGCGATCTTGAACATCTTTAA
The DNA here is from genome assembly GCA_018623405.1 of Crocinitomicaceae bacterium. Classification (GTDB taxonomy): domain Bacteria; phylum Bacteroidota; class Bacteroidia; order Flavobacteriales_G; family Salibacteraceae; genus JAAZVO01. The sequence goes on along the minus strand of JAAZVO010000028.1, from coordinate 10,349 downwards.
TTGCTTCTATCATTATTTTACCCAAAGGCATTCCATAGTTTTTTGAAACCATGTTTTCGTAAATTGCATGGGTATAAAGGTTTAACCTTGATGGATAGCCTAAGGTTACAGATGCAAGAAAGGCTATAGCGCCTTTGCCCGGAGTTAGCACAAAACTTTGGTTTATACCCTCAATGGCTTGCGCGGGTGTATGAATATCTCCAACATTACACGAGTTGGCAACAAACAAGAAATATTTTCCGAAGTTATCATAAGTGTTTACGTCATCAATGCTAATATCTAATGCAGTGCCCGAGGCATGCCCAAAAAAGTTAAGTAATGATATTCCGTTATTTATCAGATTTCTTACAGAATCGGAAACTGTTGTTTGAATAACTGATGATGTATTTTTAAAAAATGAAGTTACCTCTCCACCAAAAAAGGTATCGGTAAGCAACTCTTCATAATCTAAGAGGTAATTGCGCAGCACCAATTGCTCATTAGCGTTGGTACCTCCTCCAAAATGTAAAATATTTCGCATCCACTCTTTATTCTGAAAATTATAAGCAGTTTGCTGCGATTGATAAAATTGATCTACTTTTTCAGCATAGCCCAACACATCTGCATTATTGAGGGCAACAAGTCTGCCCGTAGCCAAAGCTGGCTGCCATTTAGTATTGTTTAACCCTGCAGTGAGCAAAATATCTGTTGTTGGAAACCCAAAGGAGGGCACAAGATTGTTACCGTAATTGGTGGTGTTTCTTCTACACAAATAAGCCGAAATTGACTTTCCAACTAAGAATAGGTATTGGGGTGGAGTAGGCCAACTTTGAAGGGCATAGTCTGCAAACCCTCTAATTGACAATGGATGCTTTCTAACTCCAAACGCAAATTGATGATAAAGTTCTTCTACATCAATAACTAAAGGATTTAACCCTTCTTGAGATTTTCTTAACGCAAATTGGTTAGCGCTTGACAGTAGTTTTTGATGTGTGATGATGAGGTATGCTGAATCGGGAGGGTTTTGAGAAAAATCTACAAATGTTCCATTGCCATTGATGGCCTCAACAGTGGTAATATTTCTTATTTGATTTTCTGTAGAGATGTAACATCTTTTTTGAGGACCGGGCGGTAAAATAACTTGAACACTGCTGCCGGTTTGGCTAACCTCGCAGCGACTACGCGAGTTAAAATCATAAACAAAGTTTACCGTATTTGTTGAAAAAGATGAAATATCAAGTCTTGTTTTAGCAGCGTTGGGCGCTACCCATAATTCATAAGTTGATGCGCCACCAAAATTTGTTGTTTGCGGATAAATAAGTTCTACATAGCTTACCGCCATTCTATCAGATGCAGGTGGGTTGGGTAATGGCAGCGATTCAAATTTTATGGGAGTTGTGTTGCCTGTAATTTGACTTGCGGCAAAAGTTTCATTGATTTTTAGTAATCGGTAACCTTCAAAAGAAAAATCGAAAAATAAGCTTCCATTAAATGAAACTCCAAGCCTGTGGTCGTCTCCAGATATGTTTGAAGCATTTGATGCTCCGGTAACAACAGTATTTAGGGTAACATTAGGAGCTCCTGTTCCGGTATATACATTTGGAGTGCTAAGGTTTTTTGTTTTGGAACCTAAATAGGTGAAAACGCCATCAAACCAACCTTCACCCTCGGTATATTCAGCTTCGGTTTTTCCTGAAAAATCTGTAGCTCCCGTTTCGTAATTAGTAGTGTATTGCTGAAAGCTTCTATTGATTACATAATTTGCCGGAGAAAGTGCACTGTAGTTTAAATCTGAAAACTCGGTAATTCTTTCATTAGTTGAATTAACCTCTAGGGTAAGGTAGTAATAAGCAGTATCAGAAAAAAAACTGTAGTTAGGGTTGTTTTGGTCGTTTGGGTCTTCATACAGAGCAGAGTCTAACCAACCATCATTTCCTTCACCAAAAAATTCAATAAAATCTCCGGGATCTAAGTTTCCATCCCCACCATCTTCAATAAATAAGGGAACTTGTTTTCCATTTTTTACCAATTGAAGTTGACTGTGATTGAAGGAAGGGTTTGTAATTGAAGTACCTATTTTGTTTAAAGCCGAATTTAGGGTTGGATAATCTAGCCTGTAGATGCCTTTATCAACTATTTTGAAATATAAATATTTGTTATTGTAGTTTATCCAATCGTTTTGAAACCCTTGTGCATAAACGCTTAAAGCAAAGGCGATAATACCAAATACCGTAAGCAATATTTTCATCATTCACTGCGGTTTAAGTCTAGCTTAATAGAGAAAATATTTGAATATAACGCTACAGACTGATCGCCAATATCGGTTAAGGCATAATCTATTGAAATACCTTTTAACCTAAGCCCAACTCCAAAATTTGGTTGAAAAGTGGTTGTTGTAAAATTTCCTATCTCCGCTTTTACTTTTTGGAATTGCCCTATACCTGCGCGCAAAAAAACTAAGTTGGCGTAATTAGCTTCAAGTCCAAAATAAGGATCCATATTGAAATACTTTGAAGATATTACCGAATTGCGCTGACCATCAAAAGAGTTTTCTAGGTCTAATGCCATAAGCAATCCAAATTTTTGTTTAATAGGAAAATACCTGCCTGCACCCAAGGTTAAAGATGGGGCAGTAAGCTCTAATCCATTTTGCGGAATTTCATTGCCTGTAATTTGAAATACTTCAATGGTTCTATCTGATAAGGTGTATTGCCAAGAGTTTGCAGTAGTAGTAACATCTCTAAAAATAGCACCAAATTGCCAATTATCAACTTTGTATTGGGCAGCAGCATCTAGCCCAAACCCCCATGCTTTTGCGAAGTCTCCAACACGCCTATTTATTATTTTTAGGTTTCCTCCAAGGTTCAGTCCTTCAACTTTAGTAGCTCTTGCATAAGACAATAAAAAGCCATAATCAACTGCCGAAAATGTAGAGACTCTATTATAGTTAATGTTGTTATTGGCGTCAATCAATTCTAAGGTGTTTGGAATATCATCTACCCCAAACCGAATTACAGAAATGCCAATTGCAGAGTTATCATTTAGCGGTTTAGCGAAAGAACCATAATCAAATTTTGCAATGCCTGCAAAGTATTCAGCATGCATAAAGTTTACTTGGAAGTTACTTTCAATACCTAACAAGCCTGCCGGATTCCAATAGCCTGAAGTTAAGTCATCTACCACTGCTGTTTGGGCTCTGCTCATGCCTAAGGCTCTAGCACCAACTCCAATTTTCATGAATTCGTTACTGTATTTTCTTGCTTGAGAAAACCCAAATAAACTTGAAAGGAGTAAGCAAATAAAAAAGGCGCCTTGAAGCTTTTTCATAAAGGTCAAATATCGTAATTACGCAGGATATAACTCTTTAAACACAGAAAAATTGCCAATGATATTCGTCAACCTATTAAAGGATATATTTGCTGCCTGTGCAAAACATAAAGGCCTTTATTCCGAATTTTTTAACCTCTTTAAACCTATTTTTTGGATTAGTAGGTGTTTTATTGGCTTTTAATCAAGGTCTTACAGAAGCTTTCTACTGTATATTAATTGCTGCTGTTTTGGATTTTTTTGATGGGTTTGCAGCAAGGCTGCTAAAAGTAAAATCAGATTTTGGGGGCGAGCTAGATTCTTTAGCAGACATGGTAACCTTTGGTGTGTTGCCCGGTGTTATGCTTTTTCAATACCTAAGCATAGCTCAAGGCAATTATTTTGTGCCGGTTTATGAAAGACAATTAGGTGATTTATTAGTGAGTTTAATTGGATTTGTAGTGCCGGTTTTTTCCTCATTAAGGCTTGCTAAATTCAATACAGATACCAAACAAACAAATCATTTTTTAGGACTTCCAACTCCTGCAAATGCCATACTAATAGGTTCTTTGGGATTTATAATGGAAATACAGTATAACTTAAATTATTATCAACCTTTAACACAAGAACAGCTTGCTGCTGTTACACGGATGTACTATTGGGATAAATTTGATTTTTATACAGCTACTATATTTTTCGAACCCGACTTTCATATTATTTTGGGCATAGTTGCTTCTGCTTTATTGGTTAGTAGAATTCCACTTTTTTCGTTGAAATTAAAAAGTTTGAAGTATGTTGAAAACAAGTTGGTATTTAACTTTTTTATATTGCTTGGAGCAATTACCCTTCTTAACTTTTTACCTTATTTTGTTCCCATAAAACGATGGTTAGGATTTTGGGCTCAACTAGATTTTTTGTTGATTCCATTTGCCATTGTTTTGTACATTATTGTTTCTTTAATAGGATATAGAAGTTTTAAAAATGAAATATAGAGCAGAAATTAATATTATGCCTCACCAAGCCTTGTTAGACCCACAAGGCAAAGCAGTTTCTAACAGCATGGCCAATGTAGGCTTGCCTGAAATTTCTAATGTTAGAATTGGTAAACATATTCATCTTGAGTTAGAAGCAAGTTCTGAAGAAGCTGCAAATGAAATGGTTGAAGAGGCTTGTAAAAAGCTTTTGGCAAACCTAATTACTGAAACTTACGAGTTTGAGTTGTTTGAGTTAGAAACCGCTTGAGTTTTTGGCCTTCGTAATTCAAAATTCTGACCTAAATAAACTTTTCTAACTTGCTCATCTGCAGCAAGCTCTTCGGCTGTGCCCGATTTAAGAATGTTTCCTTCAAAAAGTAAATAAGCCCTGTCTGTAATAGATAGGGTTTCTTGTACATTATGATCGGTAATTAATATGCCGATGTTTTTCTCTTTTAACTGAGCTACAATAGATTGAATATCTTCTACCGCAATAGGGTCAACTCCTGCAAAAGGCTCATCTAATAATATAAATTTAGGATCAACGGCAAGCGCCCTTGCAATTTCGGTTCTTCTTCGTTCTCCACCTGAAAGTAAATCTCCTCTATTCTTTCTAACATGCTGTAGACCAAATTCATTAAGCAGGTTTTCTAGCTTTTCCTTTCTTTCAGTTTTCGAAAGTTTGGTCATCTCTAAAATAGCAGAGATATTATCTTCTACGCTCAACTTTCTAAAAACACTAGCTTCTTGAGGTAAATATGCTATGCCTTTTTGGGCACGTTTATACATCGCTTCTTTAGTTATTTCAATATCATCAAGAAAAATATTGCCCTCATTAGGTTTAATTAAGCCAACAATCATATAGAATGAAGTTGTTTTTCCGGCTCCGTTGGGGCCTAATAAACCTACTATTTCGCCCTGGTTTACATTTATGGAAACACCATTTACTACCGTTCGGCTTTTATATTTCTTAATTAAGTTTTTTGCCTGTAGCTTCATTAAAAATCTAGTTGAAAAGCAGCTCTTATTCCAAACTTTGCAATATTAGGGTTATTTAAGTAGGAAAGTCTCCATAAGGCATCTATCCTAAAAAATTTGATGATGTTTTCAACTCCAACTCCACCTTCGGCATAAGGTTTAGATAATGGGTTTAACCCTACAGGAAACAACATTAAATTTTGGTTTGAGGGATTTAATGTGCCCGCTACTGTTTTAAATGTGGCTACTTCACGTAATTTTAAATTATTAAGCAACGGCATTTTGTTTAATAGCAAACCATTAAAGTGGTGTGTAAATGATAGACTAACCCATTGGTCTGAAACGAATTCATAAAAATTCATTAGGTTGAAGGCGTACGGGTCATAAAAAAGGGTTTCGTTTCCATTGTGTAATTCAAGTATTGGAAAAGGAGTTCTTCCAAATATTTTACCTGCAGTAAAATTCACATCAGAGTAACCAAAATATCCCCATCTTATTTTGTCTTCTACAGTAATTATTGCTTTTTGATAGTCGTAATTTGAACCAAAGACATTGCTTAATCCTAAAATTAGTTTTGCTTGTATGGTTGGGTAAATAGTACCTAAGCTAATTCTTTCAAACTCCCCGGCCACATATTTTTCTTTGTAGGCAAACCGTGTGAGTAAACTAACCTCTGAGAAGCTGATGTTATGCGAGTTTGCATAAGAGCCATCAGGCGTTTGTTCCATGAACTTTAAATTAGGGCTAATACTCCAAATGTATCGGTGGGTAAAGTTTAATTGATTTAATAAACCTTGAAACCACTCTCTTTCATAATATAAATCGTATTCTCGATAGCCATTAAGTTGCAGTGCCGGATTTCTTCTAAAGAGAGAAGTCAAAATATTATCATTTCGCCAAGCATTTTGACTCATTCCTAATTGCTCAACATCTGTTTTAAAATAACCTCCAATTTTTCGCCTTGGGTCTTTAGTTGGAAAGTATTGAAACCCTAACCCGTATTTCCATTGCTTATCTAAAGTTCCGTAGGCCACATAAAACTCAGGCATAAAGTTGGTTGAAAACTCATTGCTACTGCGCATGCTAAACTTTAACCTGTTTCCCTCAATGGGGTTGTAACTGTAAAAGGTAAAGTACGGGCCAATCTCAACATTTCCGGTTACGTAATAACCCGAAGCAATCAAGGTGAAAATGTCTAAATAAGTGTTGAATTGCGGTACTTCTTTTAAAGAGTCAATCATGTTATAAATGCGTAACTCTTGGTTAGAAAGTTCCTCGTGCCTGAGGCTGTTCCAAGTTTCTTTTGAAATTGAATTAGCATCTTTTTCTACAATAACATTATCTGATGAGCTGTAGAAATCATCAAGTTTAGGTTTATTGATTACGAAGTTTTTATAAGATGAGTTTTTTCTGCCATAAAGCCCCATTGTATTTTTCGAAACCTCAAAATCAATAAGCAATTCATCCTTTGTGAGCATCCATACTTCTGGCTCTACCTGATTAAAGGTTTGTTTTACCTTAAACTCTTTAATAAAATTGATATTTGAGCCCTCTGAAATAGTAACATCAACTTCTTTTACTGCATAAGATGTGTCTGCTACCCAAAGGTTTCCTTCGAAGGTCATTTCGCCTTGGCGCTTAGGCATAAATGTGAGTTTATAGCACCAAATATTGTCTTTAAAGCCGCTATCCACTAAATAGTAATTGTAAGATAACTTACCAAAGTTGGCAATTGGGCTTACAAAGCTTTTGTTGAATGCAAAAATGTAATTGTCGTAGATGTTTACATTTTGGTACATGTCTCCCAAAAACTGCGAAACACTTGCATTTTCAATTCCTGATACCTGTGAAGCTTTAATTACTTCCGTGGATACTGTTGGATAGTTTTTAAAGTAATAGTCAGAAACCGTTTCGGTTATAAAAAGGGGTAGGTAGGTCTTTTTTGCTGAGGTATCCGTGTTATCAAAAACAAACTCAAAAGGTTTCATTATTTTTTTGTTTCTCAGCTCTTCCGGAATGTTATTTACATCAAATTCAATTTTATTATATACTTCATATTGATAAGCATCTAGCTTTTCTTTGTTATTAGCCTCTTTATTAGAAATAATTTTTTCTAATAAAGCATGGGCAGGATTGGACTTGTCTTTCTTGCTTGTAGAAATAACTACTTCTTGTAATTGAACATTAGTTGGCTCTAATTCAAAATTTATGATTTGACTTTTTTCTTTTACAACTTTTTGAGTTGATTTAATAAATCCAACAAAAGAGGCTGTGATTGAATCTGTAGCATAGTAGCTTTCAAGCGTATATTTTCCATCAAGATCTGTTGAAGTGCCAATTTTTGAATTTTTGAAACTAATATTTACAAAAGGTAGAGGGTAGCCTGTAGATTGGTCTGTAACCACTCCTGAAATTATCGTTTTTTGTGCAAATACCGATAAAGTTCCAAAAAGGAAAATGATAAAGGAGAGGTTTTTCATGGAGACCCAAATTTAAGAAGAAATAGGGCTTTAAACTGTTTGTTTTTTTATTGTTCTTCTAGAGATAATTATACTAATCTCATATAAAATTGCCAATGGAATACTCACCAAAAACTGGCTAAAAACATCCGGTGGAGTTAAAACAGCAGAAAGAATAAAAGCACCCACAATAGCATGTTTTCTGTAGGCCCTTAATAGCTCAGGATAAATTAATCCTGCTCTAGTTAAAAAATATACTACCACAGGTAATTCAAATAAAAAGCCACAAGCCAAAACTATTGTAGTTAAAGTAGATATGTAAGTAGATAAAGTAAATTGGTTAGCTACCTCTGAGCTTACTTGATAAGTTGAGAAAAAATTTATGGAAAGCGGGGCAATAACAAAATAGCCAAACAAAACACCGGTAATAAATAAAGAAGATGAGAAAAAAACAGTACCTCTTGCTACTTTTTGCTCTTGGTCGTGCAAGCCGGGTTTTATGAAACGCCAAGTTTCCCAAAAAACATATGGAAAGGCAGCAATAAACCCTGCAATTAAACTTACCATAATGTGGGTAGTAAATTGCCCTGCCATATTAAGGTTTTGCAGGTCGGGAATGTTACCTCCAATGCACAAAATATCTTTACTAACCAGAGCAGGAAACCAACCATTTAATTGAACAGATAGCCAACATAAAAATTGATAAGTGATAAAGTCGGCTCTTTTAGGTGAGAATATAAGCACATCAAAAACAAACGATTTGCTAATAAATGCCAAAACTGCCAATATTACTATTGCACTTATAGATCTTACTAAATGCCATCTTAACTCCTCAAGGTGCTGTAAGAATGACATTTCATCGTTTCCTGAATTGCTCATGGCCGGCAAAGATAACTTAAGAGTTTATTGACATTGGGGCTAACTTTTTTATTTTCTACTTGTTATATTTGTAATCGGTTTAATGAAAAAGCTAGTTTTTTATTTTCTTACAGTAATTACACTTTTTGGTTGTTCATACACAACTGAAAAAGAAGTTGTTTATAAATCTGATGTTTGTTTTAACACCCAAACAGAACTTACTGAATTTATGGAGTTTAACAACTTCGCTAACAAAAATGTTAAGCTTACAGTAAAAGGTAAAAATTGCTTAGAAATTGTAACCAATGATGAGCAAACCATAGATCAAGTTAAACTTACAGTAGCGGCAGAAGCTAAAGATGCTGAAGTAGAAGTTACCCAATACTTGCTAAATAAAGATGAAGGTAATGATGATGGGGCCTTATTTGAATTGCCTTCTGTAAGCTTCCCAAATATTTTTGATGTTTTCGACAGATTAATCGGAACATTAACCTCACCTAAATAGTTTTAGTTTTCATGGAGAAAAAATTGAAGCCGATAGTAATTTGGCTTTTTATTGGCGTTTTTATGATTGCCACCATGGTTGTAATTGGTGGTATTACTAGATTAACTGAGTCGGGTCTTAGTATGGTAGATTGGCGTTTAGTTGCAGGAACATTTCCTCCGCTTACTGATGCCGAGTGGCAACGGGTTTTTGCTGATTATCAGCAATCTCCTGAGTTTAAAGAATTAAATAGTCATTTTACCATAAATGATTTTAAATCAATTTTTTGGTGGGAGTATATTCATAGAGTTTGGGGAAGGTTAATTGGTTTAGTATTTATTATTCCTTTAGGTTGGTTTATCTACAAAAAGATGATTCCTAAATACTTAACCAAAAGATTGATAATGATTTTTATTTTAGGAGGGTTTCAAGGGTTTTTAGGCTGGTTTATGGTAAAAAGCGGATTGGTACATATGCCTAAAGTTAGTCACTACAGATTAGCCGTCCATTTGGTTACTGCTTTTTTTGCATTTGCATTTACTCTATGGGTAGCTTTTGATTTGTGGCTGCCTGTTAAGCAAATAACCAATGAAGCAGCAAAAAGGCAAAATCTTATCAAATGGTTTTTCCCCCTTTTGATAATTCAAATTTTGTATGGGGCATTTGTTGCCGGAATGGATGCAGGCACAGTACATAATCATTTTCCTTTGATGGAAGAGGGCGCTTTGATAAGTGAGGCTGTATTTGCAATGGAGCCTGCTTGGTTAAACTTTTTCGAGGGAAAATCAGGCATTCAATTTATACATAGGTATTTAGCTTATGCTGTTGTTGGGTTTGTAATATTTATTTGGTTCAAGTTAAAATCTGTACAGCTATCACATAATCAAATACTTGGTAGAAATTTGTTACTAGTTGCTGTAGCTTTTCAGTTTTTATTAGGTGTGTTTACGTTACTCTACAGCGTTCCTTTGGTGCTTGGCGTTTTGCACCAATTTGGAGCACTATTGCTTTTAGCAGCAACGGTATTTTTAGCTCAACAGCTTGGTCTGTTTAATTCGAAGGTTCAGGTTGCCACCTAAAAGTTTCAATTAAATGCAATAAATCTTGTTTGATATATTGCTCAACAGGTGCCAAAGAATCAGGGTTTGGAGGAAGGTTAAAATACATTGCTCCTCTAAAAAAATGTTTTGCACTGTCTGTTAGGAAAAACTGAAAGTTGGTGGCAGTTTCACCAGAAAAATTATAGGCTATTCCGTAGATTTTTAAAGAGTCGTTGCTAAATACCTTTTCTTCAATTTCATTAGCTTTTAC
>JAAZVO010000214.1 GCA_018623405.1 Crocinitomicaceae bacterium | reverse complement strand
GTTACACTTCAATTCGGCGAAGTCCTTAAAAAGGCGGGTAAATATATAAAATTATCAATAGGGTTTATAAATTTTAAACTTAACGTAAACTCAATATTATCAAGCTATGTAAGCTATTTATAAGGTCTATTCATAATAGCATCTAATATTATCATATCTCTAAAATTTAATTCTTTTTTTTCGAAACCATTGTAATACTCAACAGGTTGGGTTTTTTTTGTTGTTTTTTGAAAAGATGGGAAAGCACTTTTGTGTTCCTTTTTTGCTTCAATAGGCTCAAAGTAGTCTTCTTTAAAAGAATACTCTTTTTGAACTCTTTGTTTTGGTTTTTGCTTTTCAGAAAACTCCCTAATAATAGGCTGATCAAGAATTTCTTTCAAAAAATCATCAATTGGGTTTTTTGTTTGTGATTTTTTTTGGTCCGTTGAAGTTTTAGTATCTACAACATTTTTTTGTGGTTGGTTTTTTACTTCTTTGGTTTTTTTAATCCAAGAGTACAAAGCCCCAACTATTAAAACTCCAAAATAGAGTAAATCTCCTATGTCAAATGCTGCTATTTTCTGAACCATCTTATTAAAAAAAACTCTTTTCTATTTCTGTTATTTCTTCTAGCCTTTTTTCTGGACTTTTTCATCCTTTTTCGCACTTCTTTTGTTTGATTTTCAAGGTGCTTTTCTCTTAAATACTCTGCCACGTCTTCTTCTTCGTTTTCTTTATCTTTTTCCTTTTTCTCCAACTCTTTCATCCTTTTTTTTAAAGATTGTTGCTTTGGAGGCTTGTTTTGAGCATTTATGGCTAAAGGTAACCCAAACAATACAAATACAAATATAAGTTTGAGCAAACGGTTGACTAAGCCTAATTTTGTGAGAAATTTATTCATCTAATGGAAAGAAGTGTAATAATAATCCTTTTTGTTTTATTAATAGGTTGCAAAAGGAATAACGATGCCTACCAACAAATACCCAATGTGGCAATTAATGAAACAGTTTACTTATCTCAACCACAATTCTTTGATCTTGGGGTTGTGAACGGGTGGGTATATTTAAATTCCGGCTCAAAAGGGATTATTTTATTTAGAATAAGTTTAGATGAATTTAAGGCTTTTGAGAGGCATTCACCTTTTCAATCAACAGCATCTTGTGCCATAATCAATGTTGATTCTGTTAATTTAGTTGGAGTGGAGCAGTGTGAAAACTCAACCTATTCACTACAAAATGGAACTGTATTAAGTGGGCCAGCATCATTACCATTATTGGAATATCAGGTTACTAAAAGTGGTGATGTCTTACAAATAATTAATTAAAAAAAAGCCCCAGAATGGGGCTTTAAATTTTAAGACAATATTAATATCTGTAAAACTCAGGTTTAAATGGACCTTCTTTTTTAACTCCAATATAATCGGCCTGATCTTGACTTAATTCTTCTAATTCAACACCTATTTTTTCTAGGTGAAGTGCAGCAACTTTTTCGTCAAGGTGCTTTGGTAGCGTATAAACCTTGTTTTTATATGCATCAGAATTATTCCATAATTCAATTTGTGCCAAGGTTTGGTTTGTAAATGAATTAGACATTACAAACGATGGGTGCCCGGTAGCGCATCCTAAGTTTACTAATCTACCTTCAGCTAATAAAATAATGTCGTTCCCATCTACAACATATTTATCTACTTGGGGCTTAATGGTGATTTTTAATTCACCATAATTATCATTTAACCAAGCTACATCTATTTCATTGTCAAAATGACCAATGTTACAAACTATGGTTTTGTCTTTCATTACCTTAAAGTGCTCGCCTGTAATGATGTCTTTATTACCTGTGGCAGTAACAACAATATCAGCTCTTGGAGCAGCATTTATCATCTTCTTAACTTCAAAACCATCCATAGCGGCTTGCAAAGCACAAATAGGATCTACTTCTGTTACAATAACTCTTGCACCTGCACCTCTTAAAGAAGCAGCAGAGCCTTTACCTACATCTCCATAACCTGCAACTACAGCAACTTTACCTGCCAACATAATATCTGTTGCTCTTCTAATGGCATCAACTAATGATTCTTTACAACCATATTTATTATCGAATTTTGATTTTGTTACACTGTCGTTAACATTGATTGCCGGCATTACTAATGTTCCGTTTCTTTCTCTTTCATACAATCTATGAACACCTGTTGTTGTTTCTTCTGATAATCCTTTAATTCCTGCAACTAATTCAGGATAATTATCAAAAACCATATTTGTTAAATCTCCGCCATCATCCAAAATCATATTTAATGGTTGGTTATCGTCACCAAAGAATAATGTTTGCTCAATACACCAATCGAACTCTTCGGCTGTCATACCTTTCCATGCATAAACGCTTATGCCGGCAGCGGCAATTGCTGCTGCAGCATGATCTTGAGTTGAAAATATGTTACATGAAGACCAAGTAACTTCTGCACCTAACTCTATTAATGTTTCAATTAAAACAGCTGTTTGAACTGTCATATGTAAACACCCGGCTATTCTAGCACCTTTTAAAGGTTTTGATGAACCATATTCTTCTCTAAGAGCCATTAAGCCTGGCATTTCTGCTTCAGCTAGCTCAATTTCTCTTCGGCCCCACTCGGCCAATGAAATATCTTTTACTTTGTACTTAGGACGTGAAATTGTTTTTTCCGACATTTTTTGATTTTATTAAACGACTGCAAAAGTAAGGTTTGACATTAATTACCAAAAGCAATTCAATTTTAATAGATGATATAGATATTAAGTTGCATTTAAGTACAATAACTAACGAGGAAAACGAATTGTTTCAATTCGCTAACCAAAAAGCGGAATTAGAAAAGTTAAAGACGATTACCGCACCTCAAAAAAGGCTTGAATACTTAACCTCGTTGAGGTTAGTTAAGCAACAATTTGGTAAAAATTCAGTGCTTAGCAAAAATAAATATGGTGCTCCATTTATTAACGGAGAAGCTAAATATGTTTCCTTATCACATTCTTTTCCAAAGGTTGTTTTAGCATTTTCTGATTACGTGTGTGGTGTTGATGTAGAAGAAATAAAGCCTAAAGTGCTAAGGATTGCATCAAAATTTCTAAATCCTTTTGAAATAGAGCAAACAGAAAATACATCAACCAAAACTACTTTGTTTTGGAGCGCCAAGGAAACTATTTTCAAGATTTACCAAAAAGGAGCAGTAGATTTTAAAGATCACATCCACTTAAAATTATTGGATGATGAATCAATAAAAGCTCAGTTTCTAAAAGAAAATGGCTTTGAAATTATTTTGAAATACAAGGTTTTAGAACCTTATGTTTTAGTATATGGGGTTTTAAAATAAGTTTGCAAGGTGTTGCTTCAAAAAATAAATAATGCAAAAAATAGTGGGCAAAAGCTTTTAGCGCTTTTAATTGATCCTGATAAGGTTGAAAATGGAGGCCTTGAAAATTTATTGTTTGATGCTACTCAGTTTGGTATTGATTTTATTTTTTTTGGAGGAAGCCTAGTTGAGTCTGTAAATATTGACAACGCAATTAAGAAAATTAAGGGTTTAACCCAATTACCCATTATTATTTTTCCAGGAAGTAGCTTACAGATTTCTAATGAAGCAGATTGTATTTTGTTTTTATCTCTATTGTCTGGCAGAAATCCGGAATATTTGGTTGGGCAACAGGTGATTGCTGCTCCCATGCTCAAAAAAAGTAGCTTAGAGGTTATTTCTACTGCTTACCTTTTAATAGATGGAGGAAGAATTACAACGGCAAATTATGTAAGTAATACTTTGCCAATACCAAGAGATAAAAAAGAAATTTCAAATAATACAGCAATTGCGGCAGAACTTTTTGGTTTTAGTTGTATTTACTTAGATGCAGGTAGTGGTGCTTTATTTGAAGTTCCTGCTGATATTATAGAAGGTGTTGCGAAAAATGTAGATTTACCTTTAATTGTAGGAGGAGGAATTGATTCAGTTGAAAAATTAAATTTAGCTTATCAGTCGGGTGCTGATATAGCCGTAATCGGCACTTCTATTGAAACAGAACCAAAAAAGTTAAAAGAATTTTGCAATGCAAAGAATTTGATGAATGAAAATAGCCCTATTAACAACTAATCAAAGATTTAAATCAGAAATTGAAACTGTAAATCTATTTTTTGATTACGGTTTAGACTACCTTCATTTAAAGAAGAGAAGGTTTAGTAGGAGCAAAACCAAAAAGTATATAAAAGAGATAAACGAAGCTCACAGAAGAAAAATTTTTCTCCATAAATATCATTGGCTAGCTGTATGGTACAAACTAAAGGGAATACATTTAGGTCGGTCGGATAGGCAAAAGCCTATTAGAACCAAATTGAAAATTTTTTTTATGAAACTTTTTCATCCGAAATTGGAAGTTTCAGTTTCATTTCACAGCCTACAAAGTGCAACTCAAGATAAAGGGCAATATCACCATGCAATGCTTAGTCCCGTGTTTGATAGTATTTCAAAAAAAAATTATTCTCCGGCTTTTTCAGAAAGGCAACTGGTTGGCTTGATGGAAAAAACTAATCATAGGTATTTTGCATTGGGCGGAGTAGATGAAACTCATATTCAAACTGCAAAAGATGTTGGGTTTGAAGGAGTAGTAGTTTATGGCTCAATTTGGAATTCAGGAGATGAAAAACTAAAAACCTTCAAAAAGATTTTCGATAAAGTAAAGTCTCATCAAAAAGATATTCCAGAGGTTAAAATAAATCCTGTGAAAATTAAAATCTAAGTTTTACTGCTGCTAAAAAGTTTCTCGTAGCTTGCGGGTAATAATGGTTTCTTGTAATCATTTCACCAAAAACATAGCTATAAGTGTATCCTCTAGAAGCGTATAATTCATTAAAAATGTTATTTACCAATAATGATACCTCGAGAAACTCAAAACCTAAGTTCTCCCACTTATAACC
>JAAZVO010000213.1 GCA_018623405.1 Crocinitomicaceae bacterium | reverse complement strand
TTTCTAGTGTAACACCATAATATAGTAGCCATACCTAATTCATGAGCTCTTTCAAAAGCTTCGGCAACTTCAATAATTTGCCTGTTAGAACCTTCTGAACCAAAATAGATAGTAGCACCTATAGCAGCTGCACCCATTTCCCACGCTTGATCTACAGAGCCAAACATAATTTGGTTGTAATCGCTAGGGTAGCTTAAAAACTCGTTATGGTTAATTTTTACAATAAATGGAATTTTGTGAGCATATTTTCTAGAAACCGAGGCCAACACACCAAATGTAGAGGCAACACCATTACATCCGGCTTCAATAGCAAGCTTCACAATATTTTCAGAGTCAAAATATATTGGATTTGGGGCAAAACTAGCACCTGCAGAATGCTCAATACCTTGATCTACCGGTAAAATTGAAATATAACCACTTCCACCAAGTCTGCCATGATCATATAATCTTTGAAGATTATTCAATACGTTTTGGTTTCTATTGGTATAAGTAAAAACATCATCCACAAAGTTTGCTCCCGGAAGCTTTATGTGATCTTTAGAAATGGTATTACAAGTATGACCTAAAAGGTACTCGGCTTTATCGCCTAATAATTCTTTGACTGGTTTTGACATATTTTAAAAATTAGGGTCGCAAATCTAACCAAAACAATTAACTGGACTTCTTTTTTTTGATTTAGAAATAGTATAAAGTACCTTTAGTTTACCTCCCAAATAAAAGGATATGATTTTTATCACTTTTTTCTGTGATTAGTATCATTTTTTGAACTTGCTTACATCTGTTCTTTTGTCTGCGTAAAAGAATAACCCTACGTGAGTGCTATTTACATATTAATTGGAGCAAGTCTTTTGGTAGCCCTTGGATTTTTAGGGGCTTTTTTATGGGCAGTAAAATCTAATCAATATGAGGATGATTACTCTCCTTCTGTAAGAATGTTATTCGATAACGAAACGAAAACCAAAACAAAAAATCATACAATCACTAAATCTTAACCAATGCAAGTAGAAAAATTCTCTTATGACAACGAGATCGTTCGGAAATTCTTAATTGCCTCCGTAGTTTTCGGGCTCGTGGGTATGTTGGTAGGGTTAACTGCAGCCCTTCAAATTGTTTTTCCTGAACTTAACTTCGGAATACCATATACTACATTTGGTAGAATCCGACCATTACACACTAATGCCATCATTTTTGCATTTGTTGGAAATGGAATTTTTGCCGGAGTATATTACTCCCTTCAGCGTTTACTAAAAACCAGAATGTGGAGTGATGCATTATCCAACATCAATTTTTGGGGTTGGCAATTGATTATTTTGGCAGCAGCCATCTCGTTACCACTTGGTTTAACTACAGGTAAAGAGTACGCAGAGTTAGAGTGGCCAATAGATATAGCTATCACTTTAATTTGGGTAGTTTTTGGGTTAAACATGTTAATGACTATTCTAAACAGAAGAGAGCGTCATTTATATGTTGCCATTTGGTTCTACATCGCAACTTTTGTAACTGTAGCTATGCTACATATAGTTAACTCTTTTGAGTTGCCTGTTTCTTTATTTAAGAGTTATTCTTGGTATGCAGGAGTTCAAGATGCATTAGTGCAATGGTGGTACGGACACAATGCGGTTGCATTTTTCCTAACTACACCTTACTTAGGTTTAATGTATTACTTCGTGCCTAAGGCAGCAAACAGACCTGTTTATTCTTACAGGTTATCAATAATTCACTTTTGGGCGCTTATATTCCTTTATATATGGGCAGGTCCCCATCATTTGCTTTACACCTCATTACCAGATTGGGCTCAATCATTGGGTACCGTTTTCTCAGTGATGCTAATTGCTCCATCATGGGGAGGTATGTTAAATGGACTGTTAACCTTGAGAGGTGCATGGGATAGAGTTAGAGAAAGTGCCGTTTTAAAATTTATGGTAGTTGCAATTACCGCCTACGGTATGTCAACCTTTGAAGGACCAATGCTTTCGTTGAAAAACGTAAACGCAATTAGCCACTTCTCAGATTGGACTATTGCTCACGTACATATTGGTGGATTAGGCTGGAATGGTTTCTTAACCTTTGGAATGTTATACTATTTAGTTCCTAAAATGTGGGGAACTCAATTAAAGTCTCAAAAATTGGCCAATGCTCACTTTTGGATTGGAACTTTAGGAATTCTTTTCTATGCAATTCCAATGTATTGGGCAGGATTTACACAAAGCTCAATGTGGAAGCAATTTACTGATGAAGGCTTTTTAGCATATCCAAACTTCTTAGAAACCGTAACTCAATTAATGCCAATGTATGCGTTAAGAGCATTTGGTGGGTTACTTTATTTAATAGGAGCAATTTTATGGGTAGTAAACTTGGTTCAAACAGCTAAGCAAGGTTCTTTCATGAAAAATGAAGAGGCAGAAGCTCCTGCACTGGCTAAAGCTTACAGTGGTAAAGGAGAAGATTGGCACAGATCTTTAGAAAGAAGACCTATACAGTTTTTAGTGCTTTCATTAATAGCTGTTGCTATTGGAGGTGTGATTGAAATGATGCCTACTTTCTTAGTAAAAAGTAACATACCTACTATTTCTGCTGTAAAACCTTACACTCCATTAGAGCTTGAAGGTAGAGATATTTATATTAGAGAGGGCTGCTACAATTGTCACTCACAAATGGTGCGTCCATTTAGAAGTGAAACTGAGCGTTATGGCGAGTATTCAAAAGCAGGAGAAAATGTATACGATCACCCATTTTTGTGGGGATCAAAAAGGACAGGTCCTGATTTGGCAAGAGAGGGAAGCCCTAAATTAAGAAAGTCTAATTTATGGCACTATAACCACATGATGGATCCTAGAACAATGTCTCCCGGCTCTATCATGCCACCTTACCCTTGGTTAATTGAGCAAGACCTAGATTATTCAAGTATTCAAGGAAAAATTTCAGCTATGAGAACTTTAGGTGTTCCTTATCCTGAAGGTTATGAAGAAATAGCATTAGATGACTATAATGCGCAAGCTGAAGAAATAGTTGCAGACCTTTCAGCTTCAGGGGTGGAAGTTTCAAAAGATAAAGAGATTGTAGCCTTAATAGCCTATTTGCAAAAATTAGGTAGGGATATTTATGAGGATGAATTAGCAAATAATTAAAAAATTAAGTCATGTTGAAATTTATCAAACATCATATGGAAAGCATAATAGGAATTGAGATTTATCCTATTATCTCCTTCTTAATATTCTTCTTGTTTTTTATTGGCGTAGGCATTTATGTGTTCACCATGAGAAAACAGGATGTTAAAGAATTTGAAAATATTCCTCTTGATAACCAAAACCTTTAAAAACCTTACCATGAATAAATTAACAATAAACCTAAAAAGATTTGCTTCGGTTCTTGGTCTTACAGGAATTGTTGCTACTGCCAATGCTGCTGAAGCAGCTCCATTTACCGGAGTTTCTGATATCAATATGCTTTACATTCTTTCAAGCATAGGATTAATTATGTTGATATTGGTTTTTGTGTTGGCAAACATTATTAAATCAATTACTGCCAACAAAGAAATTTGGCACTACATGCAAGATAAAAAAGGAAAAGTAACCGGTACGGCTATTTTGATTTTCATTTTAGGAACTCCGTTTCTATCAATGGCTCAAGATGCTGCTGCTGTAGTTGAGCCTGCTTGGCGTATGAGTAGCAATTTATTTTGGGCTATCGTCATTTTAGACACTTTTTTGATAGTGGTAGTTTTCTATTTATTTACGGTATTAAAGCAACTTGTTGCAACTTTAAAAGCCGAATCGGGTGTTGTGGCTGATGCTTCTACACATGAAGTTGTGGATTCTTGGACTGCGAGTTTAACAGATTCTGTTCCGTTAGAAAGAGAAGAAGAAATTATGATGGATCATGAGTATGATGGCATTAAAGAACTTGATAATAACCTTCCACCATGGTGGGTTTGGGGTTTTTATGCCACCATTATTTTTTCATTTGCTTATTTAATTTATTACCATGTTCTAGAAGGACCATCCTCTAAACAAGAATACATTGCTGAGGTAGAAACAGCAGAGGCAGAAAAAGCTGCTTACATGGCTACTATGGCAAATGCTGTAGATGAAACAAATGTTACTTTGGTTACCGATGCAACGGTGTTGGCTTCAGCAAAAGAGCTTTTTACAACCAATTGTGCAGCTTGCCATGGTGCAAACGGTGGGAGTATGCCAGGTGGAGTAGGGCCTAACCTAACCGATGAGTATTGGATTCATGGAGGTGATATTAAAGATATCTTTAAAACCATTAAATATGGTGTGCCAGCAAAAGGGATGATTTCATGGGAGTCGCAACTTTCACCATCTCAAATGCAAAATATGGCAAGCTATATTTTATCTCTACAAGGTACCAACCCTGAAAATGCAAAAGAACCACAGGGCGATTTATATGCACCTGAAGCTTCAGAAGAACAACCTGAACAACCATCAAATGATTCAGCAACTGATGAAGCCCCTGCAACTGAAGAAAACTCTGAAGAAGCAGGAGACGATATCGCAATGAAATAATAAAAATGACAGAACCAGGAGTAGAAAACTTCTACAGAGATGAATCTTTTAGAGATTCTATCTCAACAATTAAGGAAGATGGTAAACGAAATTGGCTTTACCCGAAAAAACCAAAAGGTAAATTTTATAATTACAGGACGATCGTAAGTATCGTCCTGTTGGTTTTATTATTTGGAATGCCATGGTTAAAAATTGATGGTAATCCGTTTTTAATGTTCAATGTAATTGAGCGTAAGTTTGTAATCTTTGGGCAAATTTTTTGGCCTCAAGATTTTCATTTATTCGTAATGGCAATGATCACCTTTGTGGTGTTTATTATTGTTTTTACGGTAATTTTTGGTCGTGTTTTTTGTGGTTGGGTTTGCCCACAAACCATTTTTATGGAAATGG
>JAAZVO010000027.1 GCA_018623405.1 Crocinitomicaceae bacterium | reverse complement strand
TCTCCCAACTTCATCCTTCAGATTTTACATTTCCCGTAGATCAATTGGTTATTGAAAATTTTATAAAATCATTTAAATGAGTTTTTTCATATTGGGTTAACCCAAAAAATGACAAACCTCATACTTCAAAATTAAAAAACACGCCAACTTTGAAGCAAAGCTATCGAGATGAAAAATATTTTAGTTCCAACCGATTTTTCTGAACATTCCCAATATGCCATAAATGCTGCAGTTAAAGTTGCCGAAAAACATGGTTCGGTAATTCACTTTATGCACACCATTAAATCTTTGGGCGATATCGTTCAGCTCGATTCGTTTGCATCGGGAGATTTTGCGAGCACAACGGTTTCTACAGATCAAATACTTCAATTAATTGAATTAAAAACCGAAGAGGCAGAAAACAACCTAAAAACCCTCAAAAAACAAATTGAAGAAAAAGGAATAAACGCAATCACACATGTTAAACAAGAGGCCATTGATATTGCCATCAATAAAGTAGTAAAAGAACACCATATCGATATGGTAATTATGGGCTCTCATGGTGCTAGTGGCTTTGCAGAAATGATTATAGGTAGCAATGCTCAAAAGGTAGTTCGAAATTCAAAATGCCCAGTTTTAATTCTAAAAAATGAATTAACCTCAGACCTTGAGCACCTAGTTTATGCCTCAAACTTTGATGAGGAAGAGGTAAACAAAAACATACCTAGGGCAGGTGCTTTAGCAGATAGCCTTTCAGCCAAAATGCACTTTCTGTTTGTGAATACTCCTGGTTATTTTGAAGATACAGAATCAACCCTCAAAAAAATAAAAGAGGCTTGCAAGTTATACCCTGATGCAGATAAACATATTTACAATGATTTTTCTGTTGAGGATGGCATACTTGCTTTTAGTAAAATGAATAACATGAATTCCATTGTTATAACTACCCATGGCTACAAGGCTTTAAGCCGATTTTTTAATAATAATATTGCTGAGCATTTAGTAAACCATTGCGATATTCCGGTTATTAGTTTGAACTTAGAGAAATAATATTCTTTAAACCCTTAATTTTTGGCTTATCTCCTTAATTTTGCGCCCTAATTTTACTACCCAAGGAGATGAAAGAAGAATTAATAGAAAAGCTCCAAACGCTACTTCAAAATGAGCAAATTACCGAGATTATCGATGGTGCTCATCAAATTGTTCATGACTATCAACAAGCTAAAGACGAGTTTGTAAAAAGTGCCAAAGCCACTTTTGTAGAAGAAGGAGGAGATCCGCACTATTTCGAACCACCAAAAGATCCGCTTGATTCGAAATTCAAAGAACTTCAAAACCTTTTTATTACACGTTATGAAGAGCATAAAGCAGCTCAAAAAGAGGTTTACCGTGAAAATCTTGAAATTAAACAAGACCTAATAGAGCAGTTACAAGATGTTGTAAGTAACGAAGAAAACATCTCAAAAGCCTTTAACCGTATGAATGCCATTAGGAAAAAATGGGATGAAACCGGTCCTGTTCCTAGGCACAAGCAAGGCGAAACAAGAGAGCAATTCTCCAAATTGGTAGAAGAATTTTACTACCATATCAAAATATTTAAAGAGTTAAAAGACCACGACTTTAAAAAGAACTTAGATCATAAAAATCAAGTTATTGAAAATATCGAAAAGCTAATGAAGTTGGATTCTATCAAAGAAATCCAATTGCTTTTAGATGCCTATTTGGTAGAATGGGATCAAATAGGTCCTACTTTTCAGAACGATTGGCCTGATGTAAAAGATAGATTTTATAAAGCTTACCACGAGGTTACAGGAAAAATAAGAGAACACTTTAAACAACTTCGCGACAAGCAAAAAGAACACGCAGAAGCCAAACAAAAAATAATAGACGAAACTAAAGCCTTAATCACTGAGTTTCCAAAAGACCATCGCGGATGGAAATCGTTAACCGATAAGGTTAACCACATGCAAGAGGAGTACAAAAAGATTGGCCCTGCGCAACGCACAAAAAACAATAGCTTGTGGGATGATTTTAGAGCGGTAATTGATGCTTTTTATGACGCAAAAAGAGAATTCTATCAACAGAAAAAAGCTGAGTTTAAGGAAGTTCGCTCAGATAAATCTGAGATTATTGAAAAAGCAAAATCCTTGATTCCCGCCGAAGATGTAAACTTTGAAAAGGTAGATTGGAAAAGACTTACCAATCAAATAATAAAGTTGCAAAAAGATTGGCGAGGAGCAGGTTTATTGGCCCAAAGCGAAGAACGTAAACTTTGGAAGTTTTTTAGATCTGTTTGCGATGATTTCTTTGCAAAAAAGAAAAGTTATTTCGATTCGCTTGAAGACCGACAAAAAGAAAACTTGGCTCAAAAAGAAAATATTATTGAGCAATTAGAGCAGTTTGAACCTTCGGGTGAAAATGAAAAAGACATGGAGCAATTACGAAAGCTAACTTTTGATTACCAACAAGTTGGCTTGGTTCCGTTTAAAGATAAAAACAAACTCAACAATCGTTTTACAGCCGCTACGGCAGATGTTGCCAAAAAGTTAAACCTAACGCCAAAACAACTAAAACAAACATTGTTTAAAGCTAAGTTAGAGGTAATTAAAACGGAAGATCCAACCGCCAAAAGAACGCTACAAAACGAAAAAAGAGATATTGATAGAAAAGTAAAATCGTTGCAAGACGAAAAGTTACAATACGAAAACAACCTAGGTTTTTTCCAATATACTCCTAATGATAACCCGATGAAAAAGGAGGTTTTAGATAAAATTGGTCGAATTGAAAAGCAAATCAATGAGCTTAAAGAAAAATCTAAAAATGTAAACCTTGCGCTTAGAGAACTCAACAAGCAAGCTGAGGAAGCGGCCAAAAAAGCGGAAGAAGGAGAAACTGCTGCAGAAGCAGAAAAAACTGAAGGTTAAAAAACTAGCGCTAATTTTTAGCGCCAAAACACATTGCTGATGGAAGAAGTTGCTGAAGAAAAAAAGAGAGCTAAAATACCTGTAGAATTATTGCATAAAGCTTTTAAGCTAATGTGCGATGCTAGAAACATGAGTGACATTTACGAGGAAAATCACAAGTTTACCAGTAAATATGTTCATGCTACATCTCGAGGACATGAAGCTTTTCAGTTGGCAATGGCCTTGCAATTAAAACCTCAAGATTGGGTTGCTCCATATTACAGAGACGATAGTATTCTATTAGGTATTGGCATGCAGCCTTATGAATTGATGTTGCAACTAATGGCCAAAAGAGACGATCCATTTTCAGGCGGTAGAACCTACTACTCTCACCCAAGTTTAAAAGACGACGACAAACCTAAAATTCCCCATCAAAGCTCTGCAACAGGAATGCAGGCCATACCTACAACAGGGGTTGCAATGGGTGTTCAATATCTTGAAAACCAAGGTTTGGCTAAAGACTATGGTGATGAAAAACCCGTAGTAGTATGCTCATTAGGAGATGCTTCGGTAACTGAAGGTGAAGTAGCCGAGGCCTTCCAAATGGCTGCCTTAAAGCAGTTTCCTATTTTATATTTCATTCAAGACAATGAATGGGATATTTCTGCAAAGGCCAAAGAAACAAGGGCCCAAAATGCAGCAGAATATGCAAAAGGATTTAAGGGTATTGAGGTGAGAAGTATTGAAGGCAACGATTTTTTTGAGTCTTACGAAACCCTCAAAGAAGTTATTGTTACCATTAGAAAAGAAAGGCGGCCGTTTTTAGTTCATGGTAAAGTTCCTTTATTGGGGCATCACACCTCAGGAGTAAGACGCGAGTGGTACAGAGATGATTTAGAAGAACATCAACAGCGCGATCCATTTCCAAAATTTTGGAATGCACTAAAAGAGCTTGGTTTTTCTCAAAAAGAACTGCAAAAAGTTTGGGATGAGTCTAGAGCGTTTATTGAAGCTGAATACGAAAAAGCAAAAGCTTCGGAAGACCCACACCCTGAAGACCTTTTTAATTTTGATTACGCCCCTACCCCAATTACAGAAGAAAAAGGTGAACGCGAGCCCGCAGGGAAAGAACCTACCGTTATGGTTGATTCTGCCCTTTTTGCCGTGCAAGAAATCATGCAAAAACATCCTGAAGCCTTGCTTTATGGACAAGATGTTGGAGGCAGATTAGGCGGAGTTTTTAGGGAAGCTGCCACATTAGCCCAAAAGTTTGGAGATAACAGGGTGTTTAATACCCCAATTCAAGAAGCATTTATCATTGGTAGTACCGTTGGTATGAGCGCTGCAGGTTGTAAACCAATTGTTGAAGTACAATTTGCAGATTACATTTGGCCAGGGCTCAATCAATTGTTTACAGAGGTTAGTCGTTCGTATTATTTATCAAACGGAAAATGGCCTGTAAACTCTATTATCAGAGTGCCAATTGGTGCTTATGGCAGCGGTGGTCCATACCATTCTTCTTCTGTAGAATCTGTTTTAACCAATATTCGCGGAATAAAAATCGCCTACCCTTCTACAGGTGCCGATTTAAAAGGCCTAATGAAAGCTGCCTTTTACGATCCTAATCCGGTGGTTATGTTAGAACACAAAGGATTGTATTGGAGCAAAATAAAAGGTACCGAGAAAGCCAAAACTATTGAACCAAGCGAGGATTATGTAGTACCCTTTGGAAAAGCCCGTGTAGTACAAACCGCTAACCAAGAGGAAATTGAAAAAGGTAACACCGCTACCATTGTTACTTATGGCATGGGTGTTTATTGGGCTACAGCTGCGGCTAAAGCTTTTCCAGGTCGTGTAGAAGTGGTTGACTTAAGGAGTTTAGTGCCAATGGATGAAGAATACATAAAGAAAAGCATACAAACTCATGGCAAATGTTTAGTAGTAACCGAAGAACCTATAAAAAATTCATTTGGTCAAGCTATTTCAGGCTATCTACAGGAACATTGCTTTGAGTATTTAGATGCCCCTATTATGGTAATTGGTTCTGAAAATTTACCTGCAATCCCGCTTAACTCTACTTTAGAGTTTACCATGATACCAAATGCAGAGAAAGTAGAAGCTAAATTGAAAGCGTTATTAGACTATTGATTATCAATTTATTTTGAATACCATCCTACACTTAGTTATTTTCATACTTTGTACTAAATGGTTTCATGAAAAATTAAAAAAAACAAATAATGAGGTAATCTTTCCTATCATCATAGTTTACCTTATTGCTTCTATAATTTCGCTGGTTCTCTCCGTTATAGTGCAAGCGGAGTTTCTCGATGGAATTCTATACCTGGTTGTTTCCGGAAGTTTTTCTGTTCTGTTTTGGGTAATTACCACTTGGTTTATTGTAAAATTTAACCGAGCCAATAATACTGTTTCATTAATTCCTTTTATGCTTTTTCAAAATGCTTTATTACTCGCCTACCCTTTTGTTGTTTGGTTAATTATATCCAACTCATCATTTAAGATTGGAGGATAAAAAACTCACTAATCAGTTAATTATTTGAATTTCTTTAAGTTAAAACATATTTTCAACACATCAATCCAAACCAATTAAATGAAAACAACCGAAAAACACAATCAACGTATTGCCCAAATGACTTTTGCCTCAGTTTTCCCCCACTATATTAACAAAGTGGAGAAAAAAGGCAGAACAATTGCTGAACTTCATGAAGTAATTACTTGGTTAACAGGTTTTAGTGAGGAAGCCCTAAAAAACTTGATTAATGATAAAGTAACCTTCTAAGAGTTTTTTGAAAAAGCAAACCTCAACCCCAATGCAAGCCTCATTAAAGGAGTTATTTGTGGCTACCGAGTAGAAGAAATAGAAAACGAACTAACCCAAAAAGTACGATACTTAGATAAAGTAGTTGACGAGCTTGCCAAAGGAAAAAAACTAGAAAAAATAATGCGGTCCGCATAAATTACCTTCTATTTTCACCAAAATTTTAGCACTGAAAAGCCTACTTACTTTTTTCATTTTGGTTTTAGTTGTGTTTCAGGCACAATCTCAAAAACTTGAAAATTTAACTTTTGGAACCGACTCTACTTTAGATATTGTTTCTTGGAATATTGAGTGGTTTCCTAAAAATGGAAATGCAACTGCAGACTCGGTAAAAAAGATAATTAATGCTTTACAAGCTGATATAATTGGTTTTCAAGAAATTGATGACACCTCCCTAATTAGACAAGTAATTGAGCAAACGCCCGGTTATAAATTTCATATAGCTTCAGGCTATTTTGGAGGCTTGGTTTACGCTTACAAAACAAGTTCAGTTTTTGCAAAGTCATTTTCTAAAATTTATGATTCTTCTCCCTATTGGAAAGCTTTTCCGCGTGCCCCTGTAGTTATGAACTTGCTGTATAAAGGTGAAGAATATGTAATAATCAACAACCATTATAAGTGCTGCGGTGATGGGGTTTTAGATTTAAACAACCCTAACGATGAAGAAGCAAGAAGATATGAAGCCAACACATTATTGCATAGTTACATAGAAACCAATTACGACTCGGCAAAAGTTCTGGTAATTGGAGATTTAAACGACATCCTTACGGATAGTTATCAAAATAACGTTTTCAGAATGTTTTATGAAGCGCCTGACAAATACAAATTTGCTGATGAGGCAATAGCAAAAGGCTCCTCAAGCAGTTGGTCTTATCCTAGTTGGCCTTCTCATTTAGATCATATTTTAATAACCAACGAACTTTTTGCAGATTTTGAGCAGCCCCAATCTTCAGCGCAAACAATTTTAGTAGATGATTTTATGAAAGGTGGTTTTTCGGCCTATGACCAATTTGTTTCAGACCACCGCCCTGTAGGTTTAAAGCTTATGATAAAACCAATGAATACTTCAGTAATAAAACCCATCCAACCTTCAGTTAAAATTTACCCAAATCCAACAATAGGCGAAATTATTGTTGAAAATACGGATAGGGTGAATTCCATTTCAATTTTCACTTTAGATGGACGTTCTGTGGAATTTAAACAAACTACAAAAGGAAACAAAACGTTGCTTCAATTTGAAGGCCCAAAAGGATTATACTTTTTAAAAGTTGATTCCGATTCAAAGTCGGAGGTATTTAAAGTAATAAAGTATTAAACTTGGATTCCAGATTCTTTTTTTTGGATGGACAAGTTCACCTTTTGGATAAATACACCCAAGTGCCAATTAAAAAAATGAAAATGCTTAAAATTGAAGGTTAAATACTAGCTGTTGCAAAAATTAAAAACAAAGGTTTGTATTGTTGGTGGCGGTCCGGCGGGCAGCACAGCTTCGCTAATTTTAAGTAAACATAAAATTCAGCATGTGTTACTTGATAAAGCTGTTTTTCCGCGCAATAAAGTTTGTGGAGAATCTTTTGACGGTAGAGTTTGGCATAACCTAAATCGAATTGATGCTCAAATTATTCCTGAAATGCAAGCATTAGGCATTATTGAGAATTCTTGGAAATACTCTATTTCATCTGAAACGATGAGTGTAGATATCAATTTTGATAGGAACAAAACTCCACGTGTAGTAACCCATCGGTATAAATTTGATGATTACCTTCTTAATAAGGCAAAGCAATCTGAATACGCCCAAATAATTGAAAATCAAACCGTAAACAAAACAATTTCTAGTGAGAATTTCGCAACTGTATTTTCATCAGATTATGAAATAGAAGCCGATTTTGGATTAATTGCCTCAGGCAATCATTCATTACTAAAAATCCATAAAGACCCTAAAAAAGGCATATATCTTTTTACTCGATCTTATTATCAGGGGTTTAAAGGAAAATCTGACTTTGAAATTGAGATTTTATTATTAAAAAAGAATTTCAACGGAATTCTTTTTATTGCACCAATTGGTTCAGGGTTGTATAATTTAGAAGTTGGCTTAAAAAAAGAAGATTATAAAAGATTAAACATTTCGATGAGCGAGGTTTATGACCTAGCGTTGAAAGAATACCCTAGTGTTACCCAAAGGTTACAAAACGCTACCCAGCTAGAGAAGCCAAAAGGCGCATTTATGAATTTAAGTAATTCGAAGCTCAACCTTATTTCGGGCGAAAGATTTTTGAATATCGGGTCTTCAGCTATTACGGTAAACCCTATTACCGGACTTGGAGTTGGAAATGCTATGACCATGGCAAGGCACGCAGCTGATGCTATTGCAGAAAATTTAGAAAAAAAGAATAAGTCCAAAATGGTTGCTAAATTTTACCAAACACGAGTAAAAAAATCACTAAAGCCAATCTTAAGAACCAATAGTATTGCCAATTTTCTATCGAAAAGAAATGTGCTCATTAATATATTGTTGTTTATGGGTTCAAAAACAAAATTTGGCAAATCATATCTAAGCGACCATGGAATTTTAAGTAAAGTAGGCAGTTTGCCTCATCTCTTCAAAACGCTATATAGGTCAAATTCAACATCTTAATCAATCACAAGCTAATTTTTATTTGAGGATTTTTTAGGTTTACAATCAACATAATATTAATTAGAAAAGACAATTAATCCCTATTTTTTGAATCAAGTAAACTCCAAAAATTTTGATGTAATCATTGCAGGCGCAGGACCAGCAGGAGCTACTGCAGCAATGCAATTAGGCAATTCTAAATTGAAAGTTGCTGTTATCGAAAAAGAGGCTTTTCCTAGAGATAAAATTTGTGGTGATGCTTTAAGTGCCGATGTTTTAAATCAGCTAAAACTTATAGGCAGTGGAATACTAAACGAATTCAAAAACTTTGAGCACAAGCAGAAAATAAAAAACTTAAGTCTTATTGGTTCAAAAGAAAATGAACTAAAAATTGAACTTTTAGATCCCGAAATTGAGGGTGCAACAGCAAAACGCATAGATTTCGATACCTTCCTTTTTAACCAACTAAAGAAGTATTCAAATATTGAAGTCTTTGAAAACCATAAAATCATTGAGGTAACAACTCATGAAAATTACATCGAAATAACTACAAGTCAAAACAGGTTTAAAGGAGCTTTTGTGCTTGCTGCAGATGGCGCAAACTCTGTGGTAAAAAGTAAACTAGTTGGTAAAAACTTTAATCCTAATAATTTTTCAGCAGGATTAAGGCAATATTTTGAAAATGTTGAGTTTCCTACAACCAAAGAAACCATTGAACTCCATTTTTTGAAAGGTACCCTACCCGGCTATTTATGGGTTTTTCCACTACCCAATAACCAAGCAAATGTGGGTATTGGCATGTTAAGTGCTCAAGTGAGGAGAAAGAAAATAAACCTCAAAAATCATTTTTCTAGGTTAATAAAAGAACATCCGCAGCTAAAAAACAGATTTAAAAATGCTAAGCCCCTTGAGTCTGTAAAAGGATTTAACCTTCCATTAGGCAATAAAAAAGTTAAATGCTCAGGAAACCGATTTTTACTTTTAGGAGATGCTGCGCATTTAATCGACCCCTTCTCGGGAGAAGGAATTGCAAATGCAATTAGAAGTGGACGGGTAGCAGCAGATCATGTTTTACAGGCTTTTTATAAAAACAGGTTTGATACAGACTTTAACAAAGCCTACGATAAAGAGATTTACAGAAGAATGTGGTCTGAGTTAAGAGTAAACAGCTTTTTGCTAAGACTTATGAATTACCCTCGAGTTTTCAATTTTTTGCTAAAAAAGGCTAGTAATAATGATTCTATTAGAATGGTTTTAATTTCCTCTTTGCAAAATGTAAATATGGATAAGCAACTGCGTAAACCTTCTTTTTATTGGAAATTGCTTTTTGGTTAAATATTAATAACTTAAAATCAACTAATAACAGGAATCATTGTTAGTTGAAAATATCCTAAAAACTAAAAAATTTTGGCAACTATTACTTTAAAAGGAAATGAAATTCATACTAGTGGCACCCTACCCGAAGTTGGCACTAAAGCACCTAATTTTAACTTGGTAGGATTAGATCTTTCTGCTAAAATCCTTGAAGATTACAAAGGCAAAAAGCTAATCTTAAATATATTTCCAAGTATTGATACCGGAACATGTGCCGAATCAGTAAGAAACTTCAACAAAAAGGCAGCTAGTCTAAGTAATGCAACTGTATTGTGTATTTCGAGAGACCTTCCATTTGCCCAAAAAAGGTTTTGCGGAGCGGAAGGCATTGAAAATGTAGAAATGCTATCTGACTTTAGGACAAGAGATTTTGGTAAGACTTATGGGTTAGATTTAATTGATGGACCCCTTTCCGGATTACACTCAAGGTGTGTTGTAATAATTGATGAAGAAGGCAATGTAAGTTACACTGAGCAAGTTGCTGAAACGGCTGATGAACCTAATTATGAGGCTGCACTTAATAATATTTAGAAAGCCTTAAAACCCTGAATTACTTTAATCTACATAACTTCTATTCTCAATAAAATAGAAGTTATGTTTTTATTGCTAAAGCACCCTTATAGTACAAGTTACTATAATTAATTATTATTGTTAGAAATTAAGTCTATCTTAAATGAAAACAATAATTAGTGGTACAGGAAGCATTGTCCCCTCTACAGTGGCCAAAAATTCAGATTTTCATCATTTTAGATTTTTTACCGAAAATCAGGAACAAATTGAAAATCCATCTTCTGAAATAACAGCGAAGTTTCAAGAAATTACAGGAATTAAAGAACGTCGATATGCAGATGGAAACAAAACTGCTTCAGATCTTGGTTATGCTGCGGCAAAATTGGCTATTGAGGACTCAGGTATAAACCCAGAAGATTTAGACCTGATAATTTTTGCTCACAATTTTGGTGATGTACAGAATCACACCATCCAAACTGACATTTTACCTTCACTGGCTTCACGGGTAAAGCATAAACTAAAAATAAAAAACCCCAATTGTATAGCCTTTGACACATTATTTGGATGTCCGGGATGGATTCAAGGAGTTATTCAAGCCCATACCTATTTTAAAGCAGGCGAAGCACAAAAGGCTTTGATAATTGGCGGCGAAACTTTATCCAGAGTTTTAGATACTCATGACCGAGATAGTATGATTTTTTCTGATGGTGCAGGAGCTTGTATCTTAGAAAGTTTAAAAACTGATGAAAGTGGAGTTTTATCCACCGCTACAATGTCTCACACTTATGACGAGGCTTATTACCTATATTTAGGTAAATCAAATTTTCCAGAATCTGATCCTCGCATTAGGTACATTAAAATGCATGGTAGAAAAGTTTATGAATATGCTTTAAAAAATGTTCCTAATGCCATGAAAATGTGTTTAGATAAGGCCGGTGCCGAAATCAAAGACGTGAAAAAAGTTTTTATTCATCAAGCTAATGAAAAATTAGATTTAGGAGTAATTAAAAGATTTTACCGACTGTATGGAATAAAAGAAGTCCCTAAAAACATTATGCCAATGAGTGTACATAAATATGGCAACAGCTCTGTTGCCACTGTACCTACTTTATTTGATGAGGTTAGAAAAGGAAGACTTGAAAACCACAACATTCAAAAAGGCGACTTGGTAGTTTTTGCATCAGTAGGTGCAGGAATGAATATAAACGCCATTTGCTACAGGGTTTAAATTTTACTGACTATCAATTTTAAAAGTGAACGGAAGTCTTGTAATACAACTCTTTGGCTTTAAGCTTTCGGTTTTAGCCGGTGTCCAATTAGATAGTCGTTTTGCTTTTTCAATTGCAATTTTTTCTAACTCAGGGTGAACTCCTTTTATCACCTTAACACTTTCAACGTTTCCCAAATCAGAAATAAATAACTCTAATACCACTTTTCCTGCTATTCCTTGATTAGAAAGTGGATTTTCATTTTGAGTTAAAAACTCCCTCATTTTTACCTTGTCTAAAAGCGGTTCAGCTATTATTGGATATTGGTCACATAAAGCTATTTTATTAGATTTTTCAACCTCTATTTCATCTTTAGGCTTTTCCGCATATGCTATAGGCTCATAACCCGGCAAACCTATTCTTCCAATACTTTCAAAGTATGCTATTACAGGATTAACCTTTGAGATCTTTCTAATTTCCTTATCTGTTTTTCTAGTTAAATAATCATGCTTAATGGTATCCCAATAGTAGGTTGCTTCAAACTCTCTAATAATTCTATTTATGGTTGTTTCACCTTTTAATTCAGAGGCAATCGCATTTCCAAATTTATCATGTGGCTGAATAGATTGGGTACTTCCATAATTTAAAACCCATTTTTGTGCATATTTTTTGAGATAAAATCGCTGTCTGTTGAAGTATGAAAAATCAACGATACTACCGCAACCATTATCCTCTCGATCAAGTTTAATTTGGTCTCCTTTTTTTATACCAAATCCTCTATCTATAATTGATTCATTTACAATGATATAAAAGTGTGATGCTGTTTGATTTTTGAATGTGGCATCCACAATTAAATCTGCTTCGTAAAGATTTCTTAATTCAGGGTGAGGGACTTCTTCAGCTGAAGTGAGTATAGGAAAAATTAACAGAAATAACCGAAAAACTTTTTTCACATCACGAAGGTAACTTCAATATCATCAGATTATCAAATTTAATCTTAAGCGGTAAGTCATTTAATAATCTAAAAAGTAGTTAATTAAAAGGTTTTTTTACTTTCAGCAAACTCCACAAAGTGCAGCTTTCATAAGAATCTTTATATTAAAGGGGATTTAAACATGTCTTGTTGTTGGTTAATTAGATGAATAAATCCAACAAGGTAAACATTGGCTATTCATTTTACTACACCTCATCCACCACCAACTTGTAGTTAGGGTCTTCCATCACATTCACGTCAATGATCTTATAGGCGTTTTTGAGTAACTTTTGACAATCGGGACTCAAATGGCGCAAGTGGACTTTCTTTCCTACCTTTAAATAGCGGTCGGTAATTTTGTTCAATGCCACAATAGCGGCATAAGGAAAAATCAGTTTTAGCGTTTCTAAATCGAATGGTATGTTAGGAATATGAAACGGGGGAAATCCGCCTTGAATAGAGGCAATATCGCCTACTGTTTTAGTATCAATGTCAAAACCTACCACCAAGCCAAACACGGCTAAAATGGCGACTAACGAAGCTGGCACTGCTTTAAAGAATTTTGGCAACAACCATATAATGAGCATTGTAAGTGCCACCAACCCAAGTAAAATATAAAGGGAAGCTCCTTGTAACCAAGCACCTGAAGCATCTTTGAATTGGTCTAACTGCGACATAAATATGATGATGGCCAATCCATTCACAAACCCAAAAATGAACGGATGCGGCGCCAACCGCAGGAGTTTTCCTAAACGCAATAAGCCGGCCGATACTTGCAGAATTCCGGCCAATACCACGGTAGCAAAAATGTATTCTACCCCATGAGATTTAACGAGCGTAACCAAAACAACTGCCACTGCTCCTGTGGCTCCTGAAATCATTCCGGGTCGACCACCAAAAATGGACGTAACCAAACCCATCATAAAAGCAGCATACAAACCGGTAAGTGGCGATAAACCTGCAATTAAGGCAAAAGCAACTGCTTTAGGAACCAAGGCCAAGGCAACAGTTAAACCGGATAAGTTTAGGTATTACTTCATATCTTGCCTTTTAGAAAAGGGGCGCGAAAGTAACAATCCTAGCTTAGGATATAAAAAATAATAAGGTCAATAAAATATTAGGAAAGACAGCTTTCACAAACCCCTGTAGCTTCAACTTCGAAACCTTCTAATTTAAAGCCGGGAATCTGAATATCTAACTCTTTTTTAGGCGACAAGCAATACACTTCTTCACACTTTTTACACCTAAAATGAATGTGATGATGGTGGTGGTTTTTAGAGGAACATTCGTCTTTACATAATGCAAAATAACTCCCTGTTTCATCATCTAAAGCCTTATGTATTATACCTTTTTCCGTTAATGATTGTAAGGTGCGGTAAAGGGTAACCCTATCAAAGTTTTGTAAATTATTTTGAATCTCAGTTAATGACACTGCATGCCCTGCTCCACCAATTATTTGAAGCACCTCAATCCTCATTGGTGTGGCCTTTAAATTTCTATCTCTTAAAATTTCAGCAAATTGCAGCGACATCTCGATTCAATAAGATATTGGAAAAAAGCCATCAAACAAAAATAATGATGGCTTTTTAATGTTCGTGACAATGCACTTCATAAACGGTTCCATCCGTATCAGTAAAACCGCTTTTTTCAATTTCTTCCAATCCATCATCGCAATATTCTCCCAATTCAATTTGAGACCCATTCAGATCGTAATGACACTCGTGGCATTCTTCGCAAGAGGCTAATCCAAATGTTGTGGCTAAGGCCATAATAAAAATCGCTTTTTTCATACTTTAACTTTAGTTTTAGAGATTAAATAATTGAGTTTTAAATAAAAATTTCTTCCCGGATTGTTGATTAAATATGGTTTCAGCCTCGATAAATGATCTATATAACTTTCGTTTAGTAAATTATTTATTCCAAACGAAAATTCTAATTTTTGAGTTTTATCAAAACTTCCTACTACTCCTAAATTAAGAAGTGAAAATGCTTGGGTTGGAGTTTCAAATGCTGAAACATTATTTTGATTGAAGTAATAGGCATATTGTAGGGAAAGTGTATTTATCTTAAAGTTGTTTTTACTGTTTAAATCAACCTTAACAGTATTGTTTATTCTATTTTGAGGAATTTGAGGCAATGGGTTACCAAACTCATCTTGGGTTTGTAACATCGAAAAATTGCTCTCTAAATGCAGCCAATGAGCTAAGTG
The DNA here is from genome assembly GCA_018623405.1 of Crocinitomicaceae bacterium. Lineage (GTDB taxonomy): Bacteria > Bacteroidota > Bacteroidia > Flavobacteriales_G > Salibacteraceae > JAAZVO01. The sequence goes on along the minus strand of JAAZVO010000027.1, from coordinate 2,512 downwards.
AGGATGGTAATGGAAAGCAATATCGCCTCCTGATAAAACAGCATTAGTTTGCTGAAAATTAAAAACTTGATATCCATTAATAAATTGATTACTAGGATCTTGATAAATAAAATTATTGATGATGTTTACAAAAGGGTTTACAATAATTTCTAAATGTTCGCCATGGGCGGCTAAATACAAATCTATTTGGGTAGCTCTTTCAGCAGCCAAGTTTAAATCGCCAATAAGAAACCTTGTAGAGCCATGATGAACTCCATTTGCCAAAATTTCGGAAATATGTGGCGGCCTAAAACCTGAGGACACATTAAGCCTTCCGGTAAAGTTTCTAGAAGACCTCGCAACTCCTAAAGCATAGTTTAAACCTTCAAATTGTTTTTGAAAATCTAAACCTTTTAAAGTAGCAACAGTTCTTTGATCGTACCTAGCACCTGCTTTAAAATTCCAAAGCTTGTAACTGCCTACAATTAACGAATAAGCACCTGCATCAGAAAAACTGCTATTGGTAATTAAAATATCTAACGCAGCAGGTGCATTTTGGCTTTGCTGTATCATTCCTTGGGTACCTGCAACCAACTCAAAATAGTCGTTTATTTGGTAGTTCCACCTTAGTGAATAGGTGTAATTGGTTAAAGTCATGTCTATTCCCGGAATAGTAATTTTTTCCTCAAACTCTTGCAACCTATTTGAGGTAAAACCAACCTGTGCTACAACATTACTTTTATTAAAGTAGAATTTATTTTCCCAAAGCGCCAAATGATTCGTAATGTTTTGAGAGGGGATTGTGTAGCTTCTGCGTTGATTATTAGTTAGAAAATCTTCAGTTACAAAAACACTATCATGCGTATGGCCTGGCAAACCAATAACACTATTTAAAAACTGATACCTCAGGTTGGTAATCCAATTGTTTTTGTGGTAACCTACTGCAGCCTTCAGCGAAGAGCCACTATTTCTTGAGTTGGCGACAAATTTATTGCCGGGAATACGGTAATCAGCCCTGTTAAAGTAGCCTCCATGTACCGAAAATCGTAAATGGTTTTTTGAAGTTTTGTAAGAAAGGCTATTGATGCTTGCCATTGAATTCGATTCAAATTTTGTACTTGCTTCAATAACATTTTCGTTTGCATTGGCGTATGGTTCATCTTCAACATAAATAACACCACCTAAAGCGTCTGCCCCGTAAATTAACGAACTTGGCCCCTTTATTACTTCTACTTTGTTTACCCCTAATTCATTTAAGGCAAAACCATGGTCTCCACCCCACTGCTGATTTTCTATGCGTAATCCATTTTGAACAGTTAACACCCTCATTCCGGATAAGCCCCTAATTACAGGTTTCGAAATACCATTTCCCGTTGAGAGATTATAAACTCCGGGTATATTGCTTAATGCTTCAATAAGCGTTGATTGTTGAATATTATTTAACTCTGATAGCTTTCGAGCATCTACGGGTGAAGTATTAAATCGTTGTAAGTTAGAAACTGAAGTTGATACAATTACCTCATCGAGGTTTATGTGGGCACCTTCTAGCTTTATTTGAAGAGAACTTTCTGTTTTTTCTACGTTAATCAACCTACTCTCATACCCAACTGCAGAAAACTGTAAACTGAATTTGCCGCTTAGTACTTGTTCTAGCTTCCAAAAACCATCTTCATCACTTGTAGTTCCATTATGTAGCTCTAAACAATAGACTTGGGCATAAGGAATAGGCTCACCCGTTTTGGCATCTACTATTGTTCCCTCCAAAACTTGAGCAAACCCAATTTTGAGAAAAAGAAACCCAAATACTAAAAGTAAATACCTCAAGCTAATTTTTTGAAGTTGCAAATATAACCTTATTGCAACAATGTTGCATTTAAAAATTATTTAGGTATCCAATTGAAGAATACATTTGCTAAATGCGTAACTCCTTTTTAATATCACTTATAAGTATTTTGGGTTTAGTAGGTGTAATTGCCTTCTTAAAATCAACAGATTCAGAATTACCTCCGCTGGCAACAGAGTTGGTTGAAAGCCAATTAACAGAAGAAGAAAAACATGAATTAAAACATGCTTGGATTAACAGCATGCACAAAGCAGCTCCCAATGTAAATTGGAAAATTAAAGATGAGAAAACGAGACAAAAACTTGCAGTAAAAAGTAAGTGGCAAAACAGGGCTGCTGCGCTAGATACTTTCGCCAACGGAAAACTATTAGGAAATTGGGAAGAAAGAGGAAGTAACAATCAGTCGGGAAGAATTTTGATGAATGAATATGACGCTCAAAATGAAATAATTTATTCCCTATCGCAAGGTGGAAATTTATGGAAAGGTTTCAATAATGGCCAAAATTGGCAGGTAATAAATGATGCTCAAAACTTTGCATCAACCAATTACATTAAGCTATTGCAAAAAGGAGGTAATCAAAGAGTTTTTGTTTCTACTTCTCAAACAAATAACTATTACACCGATGATGACGGCCAAACTTGGAAAGGTGCAAAAGGTTTAGAAAACATCGAAAACTGGGGCGGCATTAG
>JAAZVO010000026.1 GCA_018623405.1 Crocinitomicaceae bacterium | reverse complement strand
GTTAATACTGTTCCGAAAATGTAAACCAAAGCCATGGGAAAGGCATTGATAATTACCATGGCAAAAACTAAATTTTGATAAGTGTTTTGAGAATAATAAAGTAACTCCATCCACCAATCTTTAAACTGAACCAAAAGCAATACACCTAGCATTACCGGAAAAACCAACAATTTAAATGCACCAATTACCAATGGCGAAATATTAAGCTGCTGTTTTATTTGTTTTGCTGCCATAGGGAGAAGAATTACGGAAAACAAATAACTAATCATGTTAATAGCATCTAAAATTCTGTAGCCTTTGGCATACACTCCCGCCTCAAAACTACCATTTGGGTGCAGCCTGTCTAACATTATGGCATCCATTCTTGTATATAGATACATCAAGAAAAAAAGTAATGCGTATGGTAGAGATGATTTCATAATTGAAACCGAAAATGGAAGAGAAAACCTTATAGAAAAACCTCCTAACTTATTCAGCAAAAAACCTAAGGCAGTCATTAAAGTTATGCCATAACCAATAGTTTGGGCAAGTATAAAATTGAATAACGAAAACTGTGGTTGAAACATTGGGATATAGAGAAATACACCAACAATAAGTATGAGTAATAATCTATCTAAAATTGAAATAATTGAATCTTTTTTGAAAAGATGAAGTGCGCCTAAATTGGCCCTTACGAATAGAATGGCAGAAAGTATGGTTTGGTTAAGCAGAATAAAAAACAAAAGTTGCCATTGTGCTTGGTAACCCATTAAAATTCCAAGGCCAAAAACTACCAAAAATGAAACTGATGCTAAAACCAATTTAAGTCCGAACATCTTAGGGAAATAGCTTTTAAATAAGTGCTCATTTTGCGCTATGTGCCTATTGGTAAATGTGGTTAGGCCAACATCTTGAATAATACCCAAAACCATAGCCAAGCTCATTAAACTGAAATAAATACCATAAGGCTCTTCTCCTAATTGGTTTTGTACCACTCTGTCTATTCCAAAAATCCAAATTGGCTTAACCAATAAGTTTAGGGTAAGCAGAAAAAAAATGTTTTTTCCAAATGATGAGCTCATGAGCGTTCAAAAATACCATAAACACTTAGCAGAGGTTCACAATGGTTTGTAATACTTTCGCTGCATGCGTATTTTGGTAAATACTAGATTACTAATTAAAAATAGGTTAGAGGGCATTGGTTGGTTTACCCTTGAAACCATGAAGCGTATTACCCAAAAACGCCCTAATGATGAGTTTATTTTTGTTTCTGATAGGAAAACCCATTCCGATTTTGTTTTTGCTGATAACATTCAAAGAATAAAAATGGGGTGGCCTGCGAGACGACCATTTTTATGGAAGCTTTGGTTTGAAAACACCATTCCTAAGGCAATAAAAAAATGCAAACCTGATGTTTTTCTTTCTCCTGATGGTTACCTTTCTCTTTCTGCTAATGTAAAGCAGCTTCCTGTAATTCACGATATAAACTTTGAACATCACCCGGAGTGGTTACCAAAAAATTACAGCAAATACTACCGAAAATATTTCCCTCAGTTTGCTCAAAAAGCTAAAAGGGTTGCTACCGTTTCTGAATACTCTAAACAAGATATTGCGAAAACCTATGGTATTGATGACTCAAATATTGATGTTGTTTACAATGGTTACAATACCATTTATGAGCCTTTACCGATAGAAAAACAGCAAGAAGTAAGAAAGAAAATTTCGAATGGTAAACCATACATTTTATTTATTGGCTCCATTCATCCTCGAAAAAACTTAAGAAATCAGCTTAAAGCATTTGATATGCTCAACAGGTATTACGATGATAAATTCAGGCTTGTTATTGTAGGTGAAGCCATGTGGAACGATCATTTAGCTGATTGGGTTGATAGAAGAAAAAAGAACAACATTATTTTGATGGGTCACCAACCACAAGATAAGTTGAAAGAAATTATAGGGTCTGCTTCGTTATTAACCTACATAAGCCATTTTGAAGGATTTGGAATTCCCATTTTAGAAGGTTTTGCAGCAGGAGTTCCTGTAATAACATCTACCACCACATCAATGCCAGAGGTAGCAGGTGATGCAGCATTAACAGTTTACCCTGATGATGCCGCTTATATTTCGAATATCTACAAGAAAGTTTTGTTTGATGAGGCGCTTCAAAAAGAAATGATTGAAAAGGGTAGGGCTAGGCTAAATAACTTTAGTTGGGATAAAACTGCCGATTTACTTTGGAAAAGCATCGAAAAAACACATTATGCTCATTGAAAAAGTATCAGATTTAGATTTTGAAGCAGGTTGCGATGAGGCAGGTAGAGGTTGTTTGGCCGGCCCCGTAGTGGCAGGTGCGGTAATTTTGCCAAAAGGGTTTAAAAACCAATTGTTGAACGACTCAAAAAAACTTACTGAAAAAAGTAGAAACTACCTCAGAACAGTTATTGAACAAGAAGCCGTTTCGTTTGGAGTTGGTATTGTAGAGCCTCAAAAAATAGATGAGATTAATATTCTAAATGCTTCATTTCTAGCAATGCATTTGGCGTTAAAAAAGCTAAAGCCACAACCAAAATTTATTGCTGTTGATGGTAACAGGTTTAACCCTTACGGAAAAACACCTTTTGAGTGTGTGGTAAAAGGCGATGGTAAGGTTATGAATATTGCAGCAGCTTCCATATTGGCAAAAACGTACAGAGATGAAATAATGGAAGGCTTGCATAAAAAATATCCCCAATACGATTGGGCAAAAAGTAAAGGTTATCCAACAAAAAAACATCGAGAAGCAATAGCAAATAATGGGACAACACCCCACCATAGAATGAGTTTTCAACTTTTGCCAAACCAATTAAAACTTCAACTATAAACTGTTAAAACTCATTTGTAAATTGACTGTTTTGCGGATGATTGAATGATATTTTTACCCACAATATGCTAAGACGTTGGCTTTTCTTTATTGTTATTATCCTGTTTTTAGGATCTATTATTTCGGGGTACTTCTACTTAAGAACCATAAAAAGAGAAATTACATCTCCAATAAATGCCATTCCACAATCAGCAGTGTTAGTTTTTGAGTCTAACAATTTTTTGCAAAATTGGCATAAGCAATCCGGTACTAGTTTAATATTTAAAGAGCTTAAAACCTTTAATGGTTTTAGTGACTACGATAGTCTCTTAGTAAGTTTTGATAGTACATTAAGAAAATCGCCTAACACAGCATTTTTGTTTAATGAGTGGCCTGTTTTGGTTTCTTTAGTGCGCTCCGGAGCAAAAACGTTTGATCTTTTATACACCTTAAACCTTCCTCCCGAAATTGGTTCTGAGTCTTTTATAAACCACCTAAATACATCAATTTTTGATGGATTTTACTTAGCACAAAAGCAGTTTGACCAAGCTATTATTTATACCCAACAAAAAGATAAGGCGAAGTTTTCTTACAGCCTCTATAAAGATGTTTTATCGTTTTCTACAAATGCCATTTTGGTAGAAGATGCAATTAAGCAGTTGAATAGTGAAGCAAGCTTGCTTAACAACAAAGATTTTATTAAAGCTTATGAAACCAGAGGCAAAGGCAACGATGGTAACTTCTATGTAAACTCTGAAGGTTTTTTGGCTATGCTTTCTGATTTTTTTAAACCAAACAATAACTTGTTTCAGACCCCTATAAACTTCTCTAGTTGGGCTGCTTTTGATTTGTTTCTAAAACCCAATAACCTAATGTTAAATGGCTTTTTTAATACTGAGGATTCTACAGGGTTGTTCTTAAATAGATTTAAATCACAAAAGCCGCAAAGTCAAGAAATACTAAATGTGTTACCAAAAAATACAGCATTTATTACTAGTTACGGTGTAAGTTCTTTTAAATCTTACTACAAAGCATATTTAACCGAATTAGACCTCACAAATCAAAAATTCGATTACGACAAACAACTCCAAGCCTTGCAAGACTCAATTGGAATTTTACCGGTTGAAGCGTTGTCCGAGTTCACTGAAAACGAGTTTGGGCTTGCTGTTTTAGAGCCATTGTTGTCGTCTCCTCAAAAAAATGCATTGGCATATTTTAAAAGTGTAAACCCTGAAGCTTTTCTAAAAAAGATTTCGGTTTTTTCCAATAAGGTAGATTCCTTTGAGGTAGAAGATGAGCAGCAGGGTATTTTCAAAATTAAAAACCCTAATTTACTAAAGGTTATTTATGGCGATGCTTTTGGGGTAATTGATGATAATTTCTTTTTAACCTTAAACGGATACCAAATCTTCTCAAACAACCTTACTGTTTTAAAAGATATTGCCATAAAATATTATCAAGGCAATACTTTAGCAAAGGATATAAGTTTTAATGCCTTTCAAGAAAATTTGGGTTCAGAAAGTAATTGGTTTCTGTACTTCAATTTGGCTAGATCGGCAAAACTTTTTTCTGGGCTTTTTAATGATGATGCAGATCAATTTTTGAAAGAAAACGATTCATTTTTTAGGCAATTCGAGGCGTTTTCAATCCAAGTATCAACCTCAAAAAATAATCTGTCCTACGCTAATTTGTTTTTAAATCACAACCCAGGTTATAAGCAAGAATCCGGGTCTTTGTGGGAGATAAAGTTGCCATCTCCACTAATAACAAAACCATTTGCATTTACAAATCATTACACCAAAGCAAAAGAGATTTTTATCCAAGATTCATCAAATACCTGTTACTTAATTTCAAACACAGGAAAAGTTTTATGGGAAAAAAAGTTAGACAACCCGATAATATCTAAAATATACCAAGTAGATGCTTATCAAAACAATAAGTATCAACTTTTATTTTCTACTTCAAACGCCGTATATCTGCTAGATAGAAAAGGAAGATTTGTAGAAAACTATCCTATTGAAGTAAAGGGTATTACAAGTGGTTTTGAGTGTCTAGATTACGACAATAATCTAAAATATAGGTTGTTAGTGCCAACGGTTGACGGAAAAATTTTAAACTACAATATTTTAGGCGAAAAAGTATCAGGATGGAAATATGAATCCACAAAGAATCCTGTTTCAGAAATACAATATTTTCAAAAAAACCGTAAAGATTACATAGTTTGTGTATTTGCCGATGGCGAGGTAACTGCTCTAAATAGAAGAGGAGAACGAAGGTTGAGTTTTAAAAATAAATTGCCTTTCGATAGTAATTTGGAACTATTTATTGAACCAAGTGAAAAGCTTTCAAGCACTGCATTAATTGCTTTCGACTCACTTCGAAATGTCCATAAACTTCACTTTAACGATAAACTCGAAACCTTTACTCAAACCCAAACTCAATCGGGTAAAAATGCGAATGCAGGCTTTGGTTTTGAAGGAGAAGATTTATCTACCTTTTATATTACCACAATTAACGGCCAGGTAAATATTTTCAATAAAAAATTAGAATTGTCTAATCAACTAGAAACTGAGTTTAGCTACTTTTTACCACCTCAAACCTTTGTTGATGCTCAAGGCAAGGTAACTATTGCTCTAGTGGCACCAAATGAAAAAAGAGTATTTTTGATAAATCAATTTGGGAGGCTTATAGAAAACTACCCCTTTACAGGCTCCTCTCTGGTATGTATTGATGATTTTAACTTGGATGGAAACCTCAACCTTGTTACGGCAACGTCAGTCGGAAAATTATTCATGTATTCACTGAATAATTGAGGTGGTAAAATCCAATTAATTAGATTTGATTTATAAAACCCAAAGAATGAAATTTACCAAAACCCTAGGGGAACTTTCCGTGGTTTTCTTCTTTTTAGCACTATTTTACAATTGCGAGCGCCGCTATTTTGAGTTCGATAAATTAAAGGATGTAACCTATAGTCCGCAATTGGCTTTACCTTTAGTTAACTCTAGATTAGGAATGGACGACATTTTAGCCCGAAATCAGTTAGACCTTATTCAAACTGATGCAGAAGGTTTAATCACCTTAGTGTATGAAGATAATCTAATTGAAGTAAATCCATTTCAATTATTGCCACCACTAGAACAAAAAATGGAGTATTCCTTAGGTACGGGCATTCCGGGAACCTTAACTTTTAATGTGCCTGGAAGCTTAAACTATGCCGATCAAGTAGATATTGATTATCCGGCACCACAAGATCAAAAGCTAAGGGAAATTAAACTTAAAAGTGGAAAGCTTTTAATTGAGCTAAATCCATCATTTCCGGGTATTACTCCAGATATTGACCTTGATTTTACCCTTCCGGGAATAATCCTTGCAGATGGGAGCACATACAGTGTAAGTAAATCTATACCCTCAAATTCACCTAATACTTTTACTGTAGATCTTACCGGAGCTACGGTTGATTTTACAAAGGGAGCTTTAGCTGATGATAGGTTTGCCTTAGATTACGATGCTACTATAAACTACAATGCAGGAGATCAACTTGGAAAAAACGATAAATTAGATTATGGATTTACCCTACAGGATGTTGAAATTAAGCACGTAATTGGTGATTTTGGAAGTCAACAAATTCCAATTGCTAAAGACTCCTTAAAGATTTCAATTTTTGGTCAGGTTTCAAGTAAAGGAAAAGTAAGGTTAACAAATCCCAAGTTATTTTTCGAAATAAATAATGGAATTGGACTTCCGTTTAGAGTTTTATTCAATGAATTGTACTCATATAACGAAGTAGTAGATCAAACCTATCCTATACTTTTTCAAACCTTTCCGAATCCTTTTCCAATTAATTCACCGGTAAAAATTGATGATACAGTTGCAACCTCTTTAGAGGTGAATAAAGACAATACTTCTATTATTGAAATATTATCTCCAACTCCAAAATACCTGATTTACGATGTTGTAGGAGAAGTAAACCCCGGTGGAGGTCCAAACTATAATTTTATTTCTGATGAATCAATATTTAAAATTAAAGCTAGGGCTGAGTTACCTTTAGAAGGATTTGTGGATACATTAAAAATTCAAGATACAGTTGAGTTTTCATTAGGGCAAACAGTAGAAGAACTCGAATCGGCTACGGTTAATATCATTACCACTAATGGTTTGCCTTTAGATGCAAAACTTCAAATCTACTTATACGATAGTAAAGCCAATAATAATGCGGGCCAAGTGTTAGACTCTTTAATTACTTTAGATAACAATCAAATTTTTGTTTCAGGAGTTCCCGGTGCCAACGGAAAAATCGATCAAACTACATTAGAAGATCAAACAATTCAAGTAGTTTTAAATCAACAAACAGCTCAAAGCATGGTCACTTCAGATAAAATGATCATTTCAGCTCAGCTTGAAACTTATAACGCCCCAAATCAAAGTATTAAACTTTTTAACGACTACGGCTTGGGTATCAAGATAGGTGTTAACTTAAAAGGAGCTATAACAGTTGGGTCATCCGACATTTAAGGTTGAAATTATGAAAAGCATAAAAATTACATTATTCGCATTTTTTGTTGCTTTTGGTATTTCAACCAAAGCACAAAACGATTTTACATTGTATCAAATGAGGGCTATTCCTCAGGTTACTACAGTTAACCCTTCGGCATTTCCATTAAGTAAGGTGAATATTGGTTTACCGGTTATTAGTGGAACTTATTTAAGTTTCGGTAATAGCGGTTTTGCTTACAGCGACGCAGTAAGGCTTACAGATGATGATAGCTTAGAAATTGATCTTGATAATGCAATTGATAGGATGTCTGATAGGAATATTATTTCGAGCTATACACGAACAGATTTATTCTCATTAGGGTTTAAAGCTGCCAATAATTATTTTTCTATAGGGATTACTGAAGTATTTGATACTAGGTTTTTTTATCCTAGAGGATTATTTGAGTTTTTATGGTTTGGAAATGGAGGGTCAAACCTTGGTCAAAGAATTAGCTTTAATGGTTTGGGTTTAGATTTTATTCATTACAGGAAAATAGGTTTAGGATGGGCTAGGCGTATTGGTCCAAATTTAACCGTGGGAGCAAGATTTAATTACCTCTATGGTGGAGAAGCTATTTATTTCAGCAAATCGCAATTAGGAATAGCAACAGACCCAATTGATTATTCATTAACCGTAGATGCCGGTATGGAAGTAAACACATCAGGAATTAGAAGAATTTCTGATATTTCTAGTGGCGGTTCAGTGTCAACAGATGATATTTTAGATTATTTACTTAGAGGAAACAATAAGGGTTACAGTATTGATGCGGGATTTAATTACGAACTTTTTGACCTTTTTAACATTTCAGGATCTGTAATAGATCTTGGTTCAATAAATTGGAGGGATGATTTGGAAACCTACACTTTAGAAGGTGGGGAATTTACTTTTGATGGCGTAGATTTATTTTCTCTTGTTGATCCTATTGTTGGAGAAACTAGTGCATCAGGACTTCAAAACCTAGTTGATTCTGCGACAAACTTTTTTACTGATTTTGATACTTTACCAAATAAAAGTTTTTCCACTCCTCTTAGTCCTCAAATTTATGCTGGGGTAACTTATAATTTAACCAACAGGGTTAGGCTTGGAGTATTATCTCGAAGTCAATTTATTAAAGGAGACCTTTCAACATCTTTAAGTGCCTCATTAAGCGCCACGGTAGGAAATTTCTTTAGTACTAGTTTAAATTATTCAGTTTATGGAAGAAGTTTAGGAAACCTTGGAGTAGGGCTTTCTTTTAATTTGGCTCCAATACAGATTTATGTTATTACAGACAATGCCTTCGTGGCATTTCAACCGTACAATGTAAAAAATACCCACTTAAGGTTCGGATTAAACTTAACATTTGGAAGAGATTATGAATTATAGAATGATGAAAAAGTACAACTATATAGCACTAGTTTTAGGATTGGCTTTTTCAGCATTTATGAGCCAATCTGCAGCACAGTCAGTTTCAACCGAAACAAACACAGCTATTGATTCTTCGAAAACGCAATTTATTGAAAATGCCAATCAGCTTTTTGATTCAACGCAAACAAAAGTTTTAGATAGCGCGTCGGCCAAAATCGACTCAACTGTTGCTAAAGCAAAATCAAAAAAGGAAAAGCCTGCAAAAAGTCCTAAACCTACCAACGAGGAAAAACTTGCTAAAAAGGAGGCTAAAAAGTTTAATAAATACATTAAAAAATTTGATAAAAATCTCGAAAAGTCGGATGATGCTTATTTAAGAGGGTCATACGGAATTGCCTATGGCAGATCATATTTTAGGCTTCGGAAAGATGTAAAAAAGGCTCCAGTAAATACCTTAATTGCAATAGACCTTGCCAAAAAGGGGCAATACCTCGATGGAAAAGGAGTTTACGATGAATCAGTAATGTATTTCGATTCTGCCTTGGTTTATTTAAGAAACGAGGTAAAAAGAGATACCTTTTACTACAAAAAAGCCTTGCTAGAAATTGCAGAAGCAGGAAATGCTTTAGGAAGATCTGGCGATGCATTTCATCTCCTAAGGTTTTTTAATGACTCAATTATCAAGGATTTAAACAAGCAAGCGGAAGGAAGGATGCTTGCTGTTTTAAATGAGTTAGTTGAAGCATTAGATGATACCTTGATTGTTGCCAAAAAGGCTACTGAAGACCCAAATATCGACTCCTTAGTAAATAATATGGAGCAATCAAATGATTCAATTAGCTCAAATACCCAAGATTCTAGTCTTGCAGCTTCAAATGATTCAGCAACTTCAGTAAATAACAATATACAATTATTACCTCCCGCCGGAATTGATCCAAAAAATGATTCGGCAGAGTTCTATCATTTTGCCTATGTTTTATTAGAATCACAAAAAGACTTAGGTTATTATCAACCTGCTGACGTCTTATTGAACAAGTATATAAGGTATCAAACTAGAATTACCAATAAAAAATTCAAATGGAAGTTTCCCGATGGTAAGAAAACTCATAAGGAAAAAATTAAACGAAGAGAGTTTAAGAGAAGGGAAGAAAGGTTGGCAAGCTTATACCTTTACGAAGCAAAGCTGGCTAACGATATGGGTAATTATCCATTGGCCGACTCACTGTTTGAAGTAAACAAGAAAAAAAGAATAAAAAAGTTAGCCAAGAAAAAGTCTCGTCTTTGGTTAGATAACTTGGTTTCTTGGGCGTATTTAAAATCAGACTTCGAAGAATATGATAAAGCTGCAAAATACTTTGAAAAAGCCAGAAAAAAGATTCGTAGATCAAATCAAGTATCTAATGAAAGTAGATTGTATTATGCAATGAAGGAAGGACAAATTTTAAATTACATTGCGCTTGAAGAATACAAACATTTCAACAAAGAAGCTAAAAAGTTTATTGATGTAGCCAGAACAAAATACAGTAGAAAATCTCCTCAATTTATTACTACCCAAAGGGTTTACAATGAAGGGTTGTACTATAAAAACCCTAAAGCTGCAAATAGAAAACTAAAGAGGAATTACAAAAAGCTAGAGGAGCAAGCCTCTGAATTGCACTTTAGCAAAATTCCATTTAACAATTTGTTCTTTAAAATTAAAAGAAGAAATCATGAGCTTGCAGAGGCCAAAGAGTTGTTAAAACAAAACTCTCAAATTTATGAAAGGTATTATGGCAAAGAGGCCCCTGCATACCACTTAGCAAAATTAAAAATGGCCGATTTTGAAGTGAATTATGAAAGTGATTTCAATGAGGCAGACAACCTTTTTAACGAAAGTTTTGACATTGCAGTTACCAACCAACTGCATCCTTTTCATAATGATTACTTTCAATACCTTTTGCTTTATGCTCAACTATATGAGTTAACGGATAGGTTTGATAAAGCCGCTGACGCATTAATAAAAGCCTTGGCTATTATCAATAAAAAATTCGGTAAAGAAGATAAATATTACGGAGTAGGCCTTGAAAGATTAGCAGGTATTTATATCAAAAAGGGAAACTTCAAAAAAGCAGAAGGTCTTCTTGAAAAAGCCCTTGACATTATTAAAGATGAAGAGGGTAAGAAATCTTTAGCGTATGTAAATACCCTAAGAACGCTAGCTGAACTTTATTCAATTAATGGGCGTTTTGAAGATGCTGAAAAGTTAATTAAGCAGGCAAATCGTTTATCAAGAAAACTAGGAAGCTTTTTGGAAACTGCCGATGTTTCAAACTCTGAAGAATTAGCTGAACTATATATAACTACAGGGCAGTATGAAGATGCCGAAGAACTGTTAAATAAAACAATAGAAATAAGGACAGTTAAGTTTGGAGAAGGTCATTACCAGTTGATTAAACCACACAACTTGCTAGGTAGGTTATTCCTTGCTAAAGGAGATTTCGTAAAGGCAGAACGTGCGTCTAAGGTGGCCCTAGATATTAGTGAAAAGGCTTTAAGTGATACCTCCAGCCAATATTTAACCAACTTACAATTATTATCTGAGGTGTATATTTTTATGGGAGACTATAAAAAAGCCGAAATAAACCTTAATAAATTATTAGATCAAAATAAAAGATTATACGGAAAAGATAATATTGCTGTTGTTGACCCTGAGATAAAATTAGCCCAAGTAAAGTTGGCTAGAGAAGAGGACCCTCAGGAAATTTACAATATGTTAGAAGGAGGTAAGGCAATTGTAGCATCTTCTTTAAATGATCAACATCCACTTTACGCAACTATAATTGAATTACAAGCCAAGTGTTTGGTTAGATTAAAGCAGTTCGACCAAGCTAGTGTTTTACTATTAGCTGCTAAACAAATATGGGAAAACAAGTTTGGTAGAAAAGATGTAAATACAGCCAATAACGTTGTGGCAAGAGCAAACTTGAATTACGAAAAAGGAGATTTTGATGCAGCAATTGATCTTTATGATGATGCCATTGGACTTTACAAGAGTATTTTCTCAGACCAGCATCCAAAGTATGTTAAAACGCAAGGTAAATTAGCGAGGACTTATTATGCCAAAAAAGATTACAAACGGTCTTTGAAAATTTTTGAAGAAACTACCGAACAGTACGTAAACTACATTAGAGATTATTTCCCTGCCTTGTCTGATGATGAGAAATCAAAATATTGGGCTTCTATAAGGGGAGACTTTGAGGTATTCAATTCATTAGCCTTGAATTATGCTAATGAAAATCCTGAAATATTGGGAACCATGCTTAACAATAAGTTAGCAACCAAAGCCATATTACTTTCCTCTTCAATTAAGGTAAAACAAAGAATTCTAAACAGTAGGGATGAGGAGCTAATAAGTGAGTATAAAGAGTGGATAGAGAAGAAAGAGTTTTTAACTAAAGCTATCTCTATGAGTAAAGATGAGTTATCTGCTACCGGTGTTAACTTAGCAAACCTTCAAAAAGAGATTAACGAGCTTGAAAAACAATTAAGTCAAAAGTCAGAAGCATTTAATCAAGATAAGGAAGAGCTTGTAACATGGGAAGATATACAAGGCGTATTAGATGAAAAGGAAAGCGTAGTTGAAATTATTAGGTTTAAATATTTTGATGGTCATTTAACAGACTCCGTGCTTTATGCGGCATTGATATTTGATAAACAAACTAAAAAGAGCCCAACTTTAGTTACCCTATCAAACGGAAATGACTTGGAAGGTAAATTTTATAAATATTACCGAAATACAATTAAGTATAAATCTCCTGATAAATATTCTTACAAAAACTATTGGGAACCAATTGACAAGCGAGTACCTAACAACAACAAAATTTTGATTTCTCCTGATGGTATTTACAATCAAATCAATATCGAAACTTTCCAAAATGATAACGGCACTTACATGATTGATAAGAATATCTTCTACATTGTAAGTAACTCTAAAGATATCTACCTGCAACGGAAAGAAGCAAATGATAAAGAATTGAAAAAGGAACAGAAGAAAGAAGGAGAAGAAGTTGAAATATTTAAACCTGCTGTTGTTTTGTTTGGTAACCCTGAATTTAGTGAGCAAGGTGCAAGTGCCCAAGGAGGATCTATAACTCCTTTTGATCCACTTCCAGGCGCCGAAAAAGAGGTAGAAGATGTAAAAGAAATCTTAGATAAAAATGATTGGAGAACCCAAATGTATTTAGGTGAGTCTGCAACCGAAAGCAAGGTTAAGAAAATGGAAAATCCTAAGGTATTTCATATTGCTACCCATGGTTTCTTTATTGATGATGCAAATGAAGATGAAGAAGGAGGTGAGTTATTAGCTTCAAATAATCCACTATTAAAGTCGGGTTTATTATTTACCGGAGCAAATGAACTTTTAGGGGAGGCTCAGGAAAGCATCTATAACCTAAATAAAAAGGATGGTGTGCTTACAGCTTATGAAGCAATGAACTTGCAGTTAGACAATACCGAATTGGTTGTATTAAGTGCTTGCGAAACAGGGCTAGGAGAAATAAAAGATGGGGAAGGTGTTTATGGCCTTCAGCGTTCATTCTTTGTGGCGGGTGCCAAAAACGTAATTATGAGTTTATTTAAGGTAAACGACCAAGCTACGCAAGAATTGATGGACACCTTTTATCAAAAATGGGTTGAAACCGGAGATAAAAGATCTGCCTTCATCTATGCGAAAAACAAGATTAGAGAGAAATATGATGCACCCATTTATTGGGGCTCATTCATAATGTTAGGATTAGATTAAAAAGGTTAAGCTTTAAAGCTTAACCTACATTTAAAACATTTCTAGCAAATATTCTAATACATCCGTTGTAGAAACGATTCCTACCAAAACACCATTATCTAAAACGGGTAATGCGTGAAACCCTTTTTCAATAAAAATCTCAGTAGCATCTTTTATTGTAGTATAAGGTGCGATAGAGATGGGGTTTTTAGTCATAATTCTTTCAATAGAATACATCTCCATAACTGCCACAGAAGCATCTTTTTGGCCTTCGTACATAACCTCTAAGCCTAATTTGTTTATATCATTAAGGCTTAATATACCAATAAGTTTTTCGCCGGAAATAACCGGTAAATGTTTAATTCGGTTTTGTTCCATTATCTCCTTAGCCTCAACTAAAGTGTTAGCGAGGTTTACGGTCTCTACATTTTCTGTCATTATCTGACTTACAGGCTCTCTTTTTTTCATAATCTATATTTTCCGTAAAACTAGCTGCAATCAAATATTTCAACCAATGATGAATGACAAGAAAAAAGATGATATATGGTATTTTCAGTTATGGCCAAAAAAAAGCCCTTTGCAATTAAGTAAAGGGCTTTTGATTATTAGAACCGAAATTTTATAACTCCCCGTTAATTCCGGTTTTATTTTTAAAGTTTTCGTATAAAACTTTATATTCTTCTACTTCTGGTTCAGCTTTTATTGCTTTTTCGAAGTATTCAACAGCTTCCATGTACATTCCATTTTGCTCATAGAATGAAGCTTTTACTAAGTTAGATATAGCATCATGACCTTCTGCTGCTGCATTTACGGCTTCAAAATCAGTTTCAACTTTCGTTAATTCATCGCCGTTTAATACTTGAAGAGTAACAACACCTGATTTTACTTTCTTGTTGTTGTTGTCAACTATAGAAAGCTTATAGATTTCATCAGCATTCATTTCAATTTCACCAAAATTGATTTCTGCAGTAGTTTTTTTAGTTTCAATACTGTAAACTTCTTCATCAAATAAGTTTTGAACTATTACCCTATAAGTTTCAGCATTTTCTTTAGCTATCCAGTTGATAGTTGAAACTTTGTTAGGTTTAATTTTGGTAGATTCAGGTAAAAATAAGTTGATACCTGCATTACCTAACGATCTTTCAACACTACCTGTTAAACTCATGTTTGAAGCAACAGAACCGCCTTCATTTTTCATTCCATCAAAAATGTATGCAATATATTGAGAAGCGATGTCAGATTGATCTGCTTTTAAATCTCCTGAAAGATCATTTACAGGATACATTCCTTCACCTTTTAGTTGAATAGTTTTTCCTGAAGCAGAAGTTAATCCTAAGTAGCCGGACCCACCTAAAATAATTTTGTCGTTTTTGTAAACTTTCGTACCCATTTTGATGGGTTCGTATTTACCCGGTGCAGATGCTCTTTCAATAGTGGTTTCACCTGAGCTTGCAAGGGCTTTAAAAGCATAATCTTGAGCACTCAAAGTAAAAGCGAAAACAACTGCAGCAATTAAAGAGATAATTTTTGTTTTCATTTTTTTGAGATTTAAAGGATTATAAAATTAAAAAATTTATTGGTTAGTTTAAGTCGAAAAATAATTCATTAAAAAATGGATTAATTTAATAAATATTGATTTTGAAAAGAACGTATTTTAGGTTTTTCTCACCTATATAGTTTATACTTGAATTTCACCAATTTTGTTTCATTATGAAATACCTTTTTCAACTAGACACACTTTTTGCCACTTTGTTCATTTTTTTGGTAATAGGTTTAATAGGAAGTATTAATATCGGAAGTTCTGCAGAAGGGTTAGATCCAATTTCTGATGCTTTAAAAGATTTTGAATCCACAGATATTGTTTACAACTCTTTAAGAGCACCTGAAGATATTCCGGTTGATACCAATGTTATCTTGGTAAATATTGGTGAGGTTAATAGGGCAACTATAGCCAAGCAAATTGAAATTTTAAACCAATATAAGCCTAAGGTAATGGCAATGGATATTAGGTTTATTAAAGATAAAACACCTGATCAAGACTTTCCATTAATGATGGCTTTTGCCCAAGTTGAAAACCTTGTACTTGGAGCAAGAATGTATGAGGCAGATACGGCGGAAGACCTTACTTGGCATAATTTGGAAACATCTAACCCAAAGTTTACTCAATATGGCACCAACGCATTTGTTAACGTGTACACAGGTGATGAAAACGGTGGGGGTTTTAGAACAACTAGATCTTTTATTCCAAAGGCAAGACTAGGCGATTCTACTTTTTGGAGTTTCCCTGCAAAAATTGTGGAATTGTATCAACCCGAAAAGTTTGAGGTTTTAAAGAATAGAGCTCAAGTTAAAGAGGTAATCAATTGGAAAGGAAACATCAACCCTGATGATTTTATGAAAAATAAATTCATGGTTTTAGATGTTGATGATGTATTAAACGAAAACTTCGACGGTGAAATGATAAAAGGAAAAATTCTTTTGTTTGGTTTCATGGGAAGGCATCTTAGAGATGAGTTTCTTATTGATGATAAATTTTACACACCTTTAAATGAACAGCTTGCAGGTAGGGCATACCCAGATATGTATGGAGTGGTAGTACATGCTAATGTAATTTCTATGATTTTAAGAGAAGATTACATTAATTACCCGCCGGGTTTTTTGAACGCATTAGTGGCGTTTATTCTTACCTATTTAAATGTAGCTCTCTTTTTATTTATTGCCGATAAAGCAAAAATTTACTACGACTTAATTACTAAGGGATGGCAAATAATTGAAGCCATTGCTCTATTAGGAATTGCAGTTATTGTAATGCATAAATATCAATTAAAGTTTGAATTTACCTTTGCCTTAATCGCAATATTACTTTCGGGGGATTTAACGGAGTTATATGCAGGCTCTGTTAGAGATTTATTTATAAAAGGATTTAAAAAACTAGGCTTAGCGTAATTTTAATTTCATACCCGGTGTAATTGGGCTATCTTTTTGTAGGTTATTTCTTTTGTAAATCCACTTTGTTTTTATGCCGTAGGTCTGCGAAATTTCGTAAACAGTTTCACCCGGTTTTACAATATGAAATTTTTCTTGTGCCTTCCACCTTTTAGGTTGTAGGAAAATAGTTTGATTAGCTTGGGCAACTTTGCTGCCTTTTGGAAGTTCGTTGTATTTTATGATTTGCCATACCTTCATTTCGAATTTATTGGCAATAACTTGTAAAGATTCTTCTGTGGAAGTAACATAATATTTTATGAAGTTTTCATGGTACTTAATTTCATCAGAATCATAATAAGGATGAAGCCTTGGCAGCTTATTGGTAGATTGTTGATTGGTACTGCTTTCACCATTAATTATAATAGCTTCATTTTCTGTGGTTCTGTTTTTTCTTGCTTTTTTAGAATCGAACTCGTAAAGCTTATTTTCTTCAATAATGTTTATGAGTAATTCAGGATATTTTGGGTTTGTGGCATAACCCGCTTTTTTGAGGCCTTTGGCCCAACCTTTATAATCTGTAGGGGGTAGTTCAAACAAAAAGGCATAACGCCTTCCATTTACCAAAAAATCTGAATGATCTCGATAAGATTCTTCAGGGTCTTTATACACCCTAAAACACTCATCTTTTGCATCATCATCCATGTAAAAGCCTTTGCCTTTCCAAGTGCTGTGGCATTT
>JAAZVO010000025.1 GCA_018623405.1 Crocinitomicaceae bacterium | reverse complement strand
TTTGCTTTATCCAATCTTTTAGATGAAAAATGTAATTTAAGTTATTTACCAAGCCAAAGTTATCTCTTACACCTGCGTCCATCACCTCAATATTAGGGGTTGAAGGCAGGCTAACATTTGGCAGCACATAAGGAAAAGTAGCACTCATTCTTACGGCAGAAGAAAAAAGTAAGCTATCTGCATTTTGCTGCTCAAAAAATCTCAAAAACTCCACACTTTCGGGCATACTTTCATATGATAAATAATTGGATTTGAAATTATTAGTGAGAAAGGAAAGTGGAGTAGAGGCAATCAATAACCTTCTGCCATCATTAGTAATGGTAGGCGAAAAAACCATTGTTGGAATTGATGCGTTTGCCTCGTAAGTTTCATAAAAAGTAAGTGGATGATAAAATGCAGAATCGAGGTTTTGGTGGAGTAATTTTTCAAAAGTGTAGGCCCTGTCTTTAATATACTTTTCGCCAAACATGTTTAAACTTTTTGGCCTGTAAAAAATGTCACGGGTTACAAAGTGATAAATTATTGGGTTTAACATGTCTTTGGTTAAAGCTTCAAAAGCATTTTTTAAAGTAAAGCTTTTTCCGTCAAGCGCTTTTCTTTTTAATTCTCTGAAATATGCAGCACTCATTATTCCACCAGAGGAGCCTGAGATAAAATGAACCTGCTCAAAAAACTTTCCGTTGGTAACACTGTCTAAATAAGCTAAATTTGAAAATGTCCATGCTGCAGACCTTAAACCGCCACCCGAACAATTCAACATTATCAATTTAGGTTTTTTATTGTTTTGTTTATTATTTGATAACCAATTAGTTAAGGTTTTTTCTTGAAAATAGATATCGTCTTCGTAATTTCTTTTATTGTGGATTTCATCTTTTAAGGATTGGTTTGAATAAACAGCCTTTTCAGTTTCGTATTTTAAGCCATAAGCATGGTTTAAGTAATTGAAAAATTGATCTTTAGAGAGTTGATTTACCAAAAAGAATAACCCAATTAATACAATAGAGGCCCAAGATTGCAGCCAACTTCTAAAGGCGCTAAAAATCATTAGAATTAAAGTTAGTACTAAAAACACGCTAGCACCTGCAGGAATAAAAAACAACTCCTTTTCTCCAAAAATTCCCAAGCCAATTACAGAGCCAATTAAAACAACATCAAATAGCGAGGCATTAATATGATTTTGCTGAATTACTTTTTTGAGAAGTTTAGGATGGTAATGGTCGCCCGAATTTGCCAATCTAATTCTAAACCCTCTGCCGATATAGGTTTTTATTTTCCAAGATACAGTTTGCTTTATTTCTTTAGACCAATCTTTTTCTTTGTGCAGGAGGTTTTCTACAGCCTCTCTTTTTTGATTGTACTTTTTGTAGGTTTTGTTGGTGGTGAAGAAGTAGGTAAAGGCAATCAACAAGAAAATAAAAGCTCCGAAAAGTGTAGTTATTATATGTAATCCCACAACTGATGAGGGCAAAAGCTCTCTTTCAGTTTGGAAGATAAAAAGCTCTTTTCCTAAAAAAACCAAAAACACAAAAGGAATAAAGGAGTTGTTGATGGCATATTTGAAAAACGGACTTCTTAAAGTAGCGATAAACGGAAAATTATGCCCGTTGGCAATGTAGGAAGCTATA
Source organism: Crocinitomicaceae bacterium (assembly GCA_018623405.1). GTDB lineage: Bacteria > Bacteroidota > Bacteroidia > Flavobacteriales_G > Salibacteraceae > JAAZVO01. The sequence goes on along the minus strand of JAAZVO010000025.1, from coordinate 15,533 downwards.
TGAAAAGCGCCAATAAATCCACCAATAGAAAACCCTAAAATAAAATGAGAAAGAAGTCCTACTTTCCCTAAATATTCAGGAAAGAAAAAAGTAGTTGGAATACCGTAAGTTTCTCCGAAGTTTCCGGTTACCACCAAAAATGGAAGCGCCCAAAACAACAATAAAAACCAATTACTCCGCAATTGAAATAACAACAGTTGTAAGGGAAAAAAGAAATAAACCCTAGCTAGGCGCTCTGCAAATGGAACTTTTTGACTCTTCAAGAAGTTTTTTCTTAAAGGTACGGCTAAAGTTTGCTTTCTACAACTTTAAGTATTGCTGTTTCTTTTGTGGTTGCTTTTTCCATTACTTCAGCTGCTTTGGCCAAGATATTGGCTTTAAAATCAGCATCTTCAATAGAGCCGGCATTTACCTTTACGTTTAAAAATGCCCCCAATACAGCTGTTTTGGCACACGCAGCCCCAACGCCAACATCAGTAATAGAGCTTTTCATGCCTGAGTTAGCCATTTCTTCCATAACTTCCATTGAGGCTAAGGCTGTTTCCATCACCTTTAAAGGAACTTCAGTTGCATATTTTGTTGCTTCTTGAATGGCATTTTTTCGCGCTTCAACTTGGGCTTCATTATCTTTTGATAACCTAAAGGCATCCATAATTGCATTAAAAGAGTTGGTATCCTCGTCAACTAATTTTAGCAAGGTGTTTTTATATGCTTGTCCCTTATCAGCCCAATTCGAATAAAATTCCCATTTTTCATCCCATCCTCTTTTGTGTGAAGATAGGTTGGCCACCATGGTACCTAATGATACACCTAAGGTACCTACATATGCTGCAATAGAACCACCACCGGGAGCAGGACTTTCTGATACAGTCTCATCAGCAAAGTCGGTTAAGGTCATGTTGATTAGTGGGGAAGAGGTAGTGTCTTCCAACATGTATTCAATTATTTTTTCTTTAGGGTTAAAGGGTTTTAAATCATCTAAGCCCAAAGATTTTACAGCTATTTTTATGAGTTCAGCTTCGCTAACTCCTGTAGAGCGTTCTTGTTTTTTTAGAAAATATTTACCTGCATCTAACATTGCTTTTAACGGAACTAGTCCTACCAACTCTGAACCTGTTACTCTTATTCCTCGTTCTGTAGCAGCTTTAGAGGTTTCATCAAATGCTTCGTGAATTGAAGTGATATTGATGTTGGTTAAGTTGTAGGAAATTTGAGCAATGCCATATTCTTCAATATACCAACCAATACCTTTTACTGCTTTTAGTTTGCCGGGTATTCTAATTGGTTCCCCATTTTCATCGGTAATAATCTCACCTGTTAAGGGGTTGCCTTTACGTTGAACCCTTCCTGCTTCGCGCATATCAAATGCAATTGCATTTGCCCTTCGGGTAGATGTGGTATTTAGGTTTATGTTATATGCTACTAGAAAATCGCGTGCAGAAATAGCCGTGCAACCTGTAGTTTTTGCTTTAACAAATTCTGCAGGACCAAAATCAGGTGTCCATTTTGGATCTACCAATTTTTGGTTAAGTTTTTCATATTCGCCGGCCCTTACCGTGGCAAGGTTTTTTCTTTCAGGACTCGTTGCGGCATTTTCATAAAAATATCCGGGAATACCCAATTCATCGCCAACACGTTGCCCTAGTTTATGAGCATATTTGGCGGTTTCATCCATGCTGATATTTGCAATTGGAATAAGCGGGCAAACATCGGTGGAGCCAAACCTTGGATGTTCGCCACTATGCTTACTCATATCAATAAGTTCACTCGCTTTTTTAATGAGCCTAAATGCAGCTTCAATAACCAACTCCGGTTCCCCAACAAATGTGATTACAGTTCTGTTTGTTGCCTTTCCAGGGTCAACATCTAAAAGCTTAACACCTTCAACAGTTTCTACAACTGAGGCTATTGCTTTTATTTTGGCATCATCTCTACCTTCAGAGATATTAGGAACACATTCTATGAGTTGTTTTTGCATGGCATGTAGATTTTGCTGCAAATGTAAATGAGGCTATCATTATTGATAGCTTAATATTAATTTATTGCAAAAATTATCTAATCCATTGGTATTAAAAATATTAGGGTGAAATTCGTAGATACAGATTATCCCAATTTCCCTACTTTTGACAAATATTAAAACTAAACCTATGAAAAAAATCACAACTATTTTATCTGCAATGCTTTTTGCAGGAATCCTTTCAGCTCAAATTACTGTTACAGATGCTAACATTGGAAATGTTGGGCAAACCATAATTACAGCTTATGATAGCACCTATGTTGACCTTTCAGGAACTTCAGGAGCTAGCCAAACTTGGGACTTAACAGGTCTTACCGCAGCTGATAAAGACACTATTGTTTTTGAAGACCCTACAGGATGGCCTGGAATAAATGCTTTTCCCGGAGCAAACCTTGGTGTACAAGACGATAGCTCTTACACCTATATTAATAGTAACTCAAGTGAGTTTACATTTTTAGGTACTTATGATGTTAGCGGAGGAATCGCCGATACATTTATTTTTAATTGGAAGTGGTTAACTTTTCCTTCAAATGATGGTACCGACTTCACAGGAACTTTATCTGAAGAGACTCAATCTTATGATCTTTCAACATTTGGAATTGGTGTAGATTCAGTTGTACTAACATTTGGTGCTTCTTACACCTCTTTAATTGATGGTTGGGGAATTGTTGAAACTCCAACAGGTAAATGGGATGCATTGCGTCAAAAAATGGATTTTAACCAATATTTAAGAGGTATGCAATACACAGGTGGTGTTGGAACTCCTCTTTCTGCCGCGGTTCAAACACTGTTTCAATTAGATACAGGTATCGTTTCAACTTCATCTATGTACAGATGGTGGGGTAATGATGTAAACGCTGCTTTCTTTATTGCAGGTGTTGATACAGGAGATGTTTTTGCTGGAAATCAGTACTTAGATGTTGCTCCTGCAGGACCTCCAATTGGTATTTACATGACTGATGAAGTGCCCGCTGAGGTAAGCGTTTATCCGAACCCTGTTGTAAGAAATTTCAATATCGATTTAAAAACTGAGCAGGGGAGAGCAGTATTAAGAAATATTGTTGGTCAGAAAATGGCTGAAAAAATTATTTTCAGAGGCAATAACATTGTAGATGTAAATAACCTTCCTCAAGGTATTTACCTTTTAGATATCCAAAACCAAAAAGGAGAAACCATTCAAACCGAAAAGTTAGAGGTTGTGAAATAACCTGAAAAATTACCAATAAAAAAAGGGGCTTAATAGCCCCTTTTTTTTGTTCAATTTATTGATTTTTAAATTAAATCGCTTTTAAAAGCTTCAATTTTTGCACCTAAATTGCTCCATGCTTCACTGTAGCTTTCAGTTGAATTTAGGTTGCCTTTTACTGAGAAGTAGAACTTAATTTTTGGTTCTGTTCCTGAAGGTCTAGCAGTAACTAAGCTGCCATCTTCCAATAAAAATTGAATTACATTAGAGCTAGGTAAATCAATAGGAGTTGTTTTTCCTGTGCTAAGCTCTTTAATTTCTAATGTTTGATAATCGAAAGTTTTTGTAACAGCTAAACCACCTAAATGGCTAGGCGGGTTGGTTCTGTAGTTAGACATCATAGCTTGAATTTCGTCTAATCCTTTTTTACCTTTTTTAGTGATTGAAACTAAAGCTTCACGGTAAAAGCCTATGTTTTGGTAAACATCCAACAAAATATCAAAGAAAGATTTACCTTGCTTTTTGGCCCAAGCGGCAACCTCAACCAACATTGCGGCAGAAATAACAGCATCTTTATCTCTTACCTCATCGCCAATTAAATAGCCATAGCTTTCTTCTCCACCTACTAAAAACTTTTCTTTTCCTTCTTTTTCACGAATTACCTCAGCAATGTATTTAAAACCGGTAAGGGTGTTGTAAATCGGAATTTTAAAATGGTTAGCCATTTCGCTGATTAGCTCCGAGGTAACAATGGTTTTACAAACAAAATAGTTGTTTGCGGTTAAATCGGTTTTTTGAATCATGTAGTAGAAAAGAACAGATGCAGTTTGATTTCCATTTAATAGCACAAACTCACCATTTTGATCTTTAACAGCTATCCCAACACGGTCTGTATCGGGGTCGGTGCCAAGGATAATGTCTGCATTCACCTCGATGCCTTTTTCTAAAGCGAGGTCTAAAGCTGCTTTTTCTTCGGGGTTGGGAGAAACTACCGTTGGAAAATTACCATCAGGTGTTGCTTGCTGTTCAACAACAAAAATGTTTTGATAGCCTGCCTTTTCCAAAAGTTTAGGAATTGAAACAATCCCGGTACCATGGATAGAGGTATAAACCACATTTAGTTGTTTATCTACATCGTTACTTAAATAGCTATTTAAAGTTTTTAGGTATTGTTCGTCTTGTTCTTTTCCTATTAACTCTACCAACTCTTTAACGGGCTCAAACCTAACTTCATCAACAGATTTAATAGCATTTACTTCGTTAATTACGTTTTTATCATGTGGTGGAACTAATTGTCCTCCATCGTTCCAATAAACCTTGTAGCCGTTGTATTCTTTTGGATTATGTGAGGCAGTTATTACAATTCCTGCGCTGCAGCTTAAAGCCCTTATGGTGTAAGAAAGTTGTGGGGTAGGTCTTAAGCTTTCATACAGGTAAACTTTTATTCCGTTGGCAGATAGCACATCAGCAGCTACTGAGGCAAAATAATCTGAGTTGTTTCTAGAGTCGAATGCAATAGCTACTGAAAGGGGAGTAGAGCCTTGTTTTTTAAGGTAGTTTGCCAAACCTTGTGTAGCAAGACCAATGGTGTATTTGTTTATTTTATTTGTTCCAACGCCCATAATCCCTCTTAACCCACCTGTGCCGAATGAAAGGTTTTGGTAAAATGCATCTACAATCTCATCGGTATCTTCTTCAATTAGTCTTTTTACCTCTGCTATGGTAGCTTCATCAAATGGTGGTTGGGTCCAAATTTCGGCTCGTTGTTTTACTGTAGCATCCATGGTTAAATTTTTGGCAATTATACGAACGATTTTTTCGGAATGATTTTATGAAAAAGTTAATCAAAATGGCTATCGATAACCTTCCAAGAAATAGTGCCATTGGGTTGTAAGGCATATTTATAAAGCAAAACACCTCTTATATGGCCATCTTCAACCTCGGCAACATACCATTTGTTTTTTATGGGAGCACCTTTAGAAAAGTAAAATCTTCCACCAAGTACAGGATGTGCAGGAATTTTATCTTCTTGGGTTTGTAAACTTTTCCAAAGTATTGTTTTAGCTTCTTCGGTTGATTGAGCGCCTAATAAATACAAATCGGCCTGGCTGAAATAAGCTTCTTGGAAATCGTTTATGCTTTTTCGTAGTTCAATTAGAGAGTTTTCGTAGTCTTTATTGGTTTCTTTAAGGTTTTCGTTAGTTTCTTCTAATTTCTCAATGGTGATTGATACCTTATCGAGGTCTTTGTTCTTTTGAATAACCTTACCTGCTAAAAGCATGATGCCTAAGATGAGTACTAACTCAAATACAACTCGTATTAATTTTTTCATGTTTATTAATCAATAGAAATACTAATGTTTGAAAATCAATATAATTATCACCAAAACAAAGTAAATTGACATCAAAAAGCGATTTAGGATAATTCAAGTCAAAAGTTTAAGTCTTATATCATGTAATATTTAGGGTAGAAAATATTGGATTAAACTTAATAATTAAATCAATCATTTTGTCTTTCCGTAGGTTTGATTATTAATCTAAGTGATTGATCATAAGTAATATAGTTCCAAAACCAATTTAAAAATATAAAGAGCTTGTTTTTAGCGCCAACAATTTGCATGAGGTGTACCAACATCCAAAAAAACCAAGCTAAAAACCCTTGAAATTTTTTAATAGGAAGTTCAACAACAGCTAAGTTTCTTCCTACGGTTGCCATAGAGCCAAGGTCTTTGTATTTGAAAGCACTCTTTTTTAACGCATTTTTTTTAGTAAGGTTTCTGGAAAGATTTTCGGCCTGCTGAATTGCAACCTGAGCAACTTGCGGATGACCATTTGGATAATCAACTTCTTGCATAAATGCAATGTCTCCAATGGCGAAAATATTATCGTATCCTTCAACTTCGTGGTATTGGTTTACTTTAATTCTTCCACCTTTTTGCCAAATATCATCTTGAAAACCCGAAAGCATATTTCCTTTTATGCCTGCTGCCCAAACCAAAGTTTTAGTGCTAATAGTTTCACCGTTTTGCAGCGTTACCTTTTCGCCGTTATAATCTGTAACAAATTTTTCTAACATTAACTTAACTCCCAATTGCTCTAAATAAGTCTTAGATTTTTGGGAAGAAATCTCTCTCATAGCGCTTAAAACTTTTGGGGCTGCTTCAACTAAATAAATATTCATCGATTCGAAGTTGAGCTCGGGGTAGTCTTTATGTAGAATAATTCGCTTCATTTCGGCCAAGGTTTCTGAAACTTCAACACCTGTAGGGCCTCCACCCACAACTACAATATTTAGTAAAGCCTTAATATTTTCTGAGTTTTCTTCTGATAGCGCTTTTTCGTAGTTTTTTAGAATAGTATTTCTAATGGCCAAAGCTTCTCCAACCGATTTCATGGGTAGTGCATTCCTGCGAATATTTGCGTTACCAAAAAAATTGGTATCTGCCCCTGTGGCAAGCACAAGTAAATCGAAATTTACCCTACCAAAATCAGTTTCTAAGAATTTTTCTTTGGGATATACCATTTTAACTTCTCCCATTCTAAAATGAATGTTCTTGCTATTTTGAAACATTTTGCGGAAAGGAAAAGAAATGGAAGATGGCTCTAAACCCGCAGTAGCAACTTGATAAAACAAAGGTTGAAACTGATGGAAATTGTTCTTATCAATCAAAACTACTTGATAAGCTTTACCGCTAAGTTTTCTAGCAAGTTTGAGGCCTGCAAATCCGCCTCCAATTATTACAATACGAGGATTTCCCGTTTCCGGAAGGTTGGCTTTCATGCTATAAAGGTAGCAGATGTAAAGGGAAATGTAAGTGGTTTAAAAACCTTATTTAATATTTTAGGTTTTTACAGGTATGAAATTATTGATAGCAAGTATTTTGAGTTTAATTCTTATTAGTGATAATCCTTTAATAATCGACTTCTCAAAACCCTCAGCGTCAGAAAATTGGAAAATAATTAATGATGGTGTAATGGGTGGTTTATCTACTGGGAAAGTTATCCAAGAAGATGGTTATTTGAACTACACGGGTATTATCTCATTTGAAAACAACGGTGGATTTTCATCATTTAGAAGCAAATACAACCAATACCAATTAGAGGGATTTAAAACTGTTGAAATAGAATATGCATTAACTGGCGGTGATTGTTCTTTTACCTTAGAAACTGCTTATCAGTTTTTTGAACCCTATTACGCAATAAACTTAAGCGAAACAGATGGTGAATGGACAAGAGCTGCATTTGATTTTAGCCTTTTTAAGCAAACGGTTTTAGGAAAACAAACAGGAAGTTATTTTAACCCAAATAACCTTGATGATGTAATAAGAATCGGGTTTTTAAAAAATGATAAAAAAGAGGGTAAGTTTCAAATGAAAATTAGAAAAATTACATTTAGGTAAATTGTTTTTTTATCGCTGTTCCTGTTTTCCCCATTGATTTTACCAACCACTCAATTTCGAGTTCTCTTTGTTCCCCAATAGATAATCTCCAATCAACATTTCCATTTCTCAAACTTGTTACCACTTGTTGCAAAATTAATGCGGCAGAAACCGAAATATTATAACTTTCCGTAAATCCATAAATAGGAATCCTTAGCTTTTCATCTGCTAATGTGAGGGCTTCTTGACTAAGCCCTTTGCCTTCTGTGCCAAAAAGCAAAGCTGTTTTCTGGGTAATTTCAAAGTTTGGAAGCTCAACATCAAAATTGTGCGGAGTGGTGGCAACTACCTTAAAGCCCTTTTCTTTTAGATTGTTAATTGCAGCAACTGTATTGTTGGTATTGGGTTGCTCGTATTTAGTAACATGAATCCACTTTTCAGAGCCTTTAGAAATGCTGTTGGCAATTTTTGTTTCGTAATAATTTTCAATTACATGAACTTTTTGGATTCCGAAACAATCGCAGGTTCTAATTAAGGCACCTGCGTTGTGCTCTTGGTAAATATCTTCAATTACAACTTGAACTAAATTAGTTCTATTGCTAGCAACTTCATTTATTTTTTGCCATCGTTCGGGGGTGGAATATTTCCTGAGCTCCATTAGCAGGGAATGCCTGCTATTATTCATTTTTAATAACCATAGCAGATCCTCTCCATCGAGATGTATCGGCGGCAGCAAAAGACTGCCCTTTATCTCCAATAGCAATACAGTTCATCTTGCCTAATCTTGCGCCATTTTCAGGACTCACAATTTTATGGCCAATTGCCTCTAAAGAATCAATCGTAGTTTGAGGAAATAAGCCATCTTCTAAAACAATAACATCAGGTTGCCATTGATGGTGCATTCTAGGTGCATCAATAGCTTCTTGTAAAGTCATGTCGTATTCCAAATAATTAATTACAGTCTGAAAAACCGATGTAATTATGGTTGAGCCACCCGGTGTCCCTACAATCATTACAGGTTTGTTTTCTTTTAATACTATGGTAGGAGTCATGCTAGATAGCATTCGTTTATCCGGTTCTATTGAATTGGCTTTACCACCCAATAATCCAAATTGATTTGCAACTCCATTTTTAACTGAAAAGTCGTCCATTTCATTATTTAAGAAAAAACCAACACTTGGCAACCACACTTTGGAACCGTAGTTTCCATTAAGGGTAGTGGTAGTTGATACTGCATTTCCCCATTTGTCTAAAACAGAATAGTGCGTGGTTTCGTAACTTTCAATTCTACTTGCTTTTCCGGCTTGAATATCTTCTGAGTTTGTTTTTTCATTGATATCGATAGCGATAAATCTTTTATGGAGGTAATTTGGGTCAACAAGTTTTTCTGTTGGCACAGGATAAAACTCAGGATCGCCCAAAAAGGTAGTTCTGTCTGCATAAACCCTGCGCATTAACTCTGTGTAAAGGTGAATTGATTTCCAAGAGTTTTGCCCCCAACTTCTAATTGGATATTTTGAAGCGCCATTCATCAATTGAACCAACGCAATTCCGCCTGAAGAGGAGGGAGGCATTGAAACAATTTCGTACCCTCTGAAATTACCTTTTACAGGTTCTCTAAAAGCTGCAGAATATTTAACAAGATCACTTTCTTCAATAATTCCATCATTTGCTTGAACATCTTGAACAAACTTTTTCCCTAAAATACCTGTATAGAAAACATCCATTCCACTGTCTGCAATTAGCTGTAATGTTTTCGCTAAAACAGGCTGAAAAAGTGTATCTCCTGCCTTCCATTCCTTTTTGATGAATGGAATAGAATCTTTGTTGTAAGCTTTAAAATCTGCCTGATACCGATTAAGATTAAAGGCTTCTTCCTTAGAAATAATAAACCCATTTTTAGCGAAATCAATTGCGGGTTGGAGTAGTTCTTTCCAAGTTTTGGTTCCTTTTTTCTCATGCAATTCCCACATACCAGCTATTGAACCCGGCACACCTGCTGCAAGTGCTCCATAAAGAGATTTTCCTCCAATAACATTTCCATCCTCATCTAAATACATGTCTTCCGATGCATTTCCCGGGGCTTTTTCTCTAAAATCTAAGCAAAATGATTCTTTGTACTGATCGTGATAAACAGTGAAACCACCACCACCTAAATTTCCTGCTTGAGGATAGGTAACCGCAAGTGTAAAATGTGTGGCAATAGCAGCATCAAAAGCGTTTCCTCCGTCTTTTAAAATATCAGATCCAACTTTTGTGGCCTCATCAGAAACGGTGCTTATGGCGGCCTCAAATTTTGGTTTTTCTTTATTTGATAATTTTTTATCTTGTTCTGAACAGCCAAAAATCAATCCGGCAATTATGAGTATTCCTAAGATTTTTTTCATCATGATATAAATAATTGTTCGAGGATATCGCCCACAAAGTAAGCAAGAATTGCTGCAATTCCGCCTAAAAGCAAGGTTTCTAATATTCCGCGAAGATGGTTTGTTTGCGTTACATAAGATTTTAAAAAGCCAATACCCATAAATACAAGTGTGGTAAGGGTTGAGGAAACTAAAAACAAATTGATGTTTTCCCCTAACGGAACAAAATAATCTAGGATATAAATAAACAATGGAATAAATCCTAAAATCAAAAACGAGATAAAAGTAGTTGCCGCCATTTTTATTGGCGACCTGCTTTCTTCACTCATTTCTAGCTCTTCCTTCATCATTACATCTACCCACCGGTCTTTATTAGCTGTAATGGTATCTACCACTTTTTCTAATAGTTCGCCTTCAAATCCTTTATCGGCATAAATCTCTCTTATTTCTTCTTTTTCTTTTTCAGGAAGATGGTCCACTTCCCAATATTCAATTTTCTTGTGCTTTTCGTAATTCTGTATTTCACTTTTTGTGGAGAGGTAGCTGCCTACAGACATCGAAAAACCATCAGCAATTAAGTTGGCAAAACCTAAAATTATTACAACCGAACTTTCAAGGTTTGCTCCGGCTGCACCTGCTACAACAGCAAACGTGGTTACACTACCATCAATTCCACCGTAAACAAACTCCCCTAGGTAATCTTGAAATTTATTGAGCGCATTGTCTCTTCCATGAATTTTTGCTTCGTTCTTTTTTGCCGCCATTAGGCTTCAAATCTAATCGATTTAAGGGATTAGATAAAGTTACTTACCGAGAAATTTGATAGTTGGTTTTTTGGAATTCTTATCTTGAAATTTTTGGGGAAATAATTGTTTATTCTATTGCCCACATTTTTTCCTAACGCAAAGGGTAAATTGTTGTAGGTAAATATTATCCAACCTTTTGGGTTATTGGTTACTGATATTGTTTCTAAACACAACAAAGCATGGGCTTCTTCTATTTTAACTTCAATTAAAGGAAAGCTTATCTGTTTGGTTAAATCAACCAAAAAAATAAGGTTTGGGTGAGGAAGTAGTAATTTACCTTTCAGTTGAGCAACCTGAATTCCTAATTGTTTGATATGTAGCTTTTTAGGGTCTAATATTTTTGCTAATTGAAAATTGCTAATTGCAAAAACATCCTCCTTAAATTCATGAAAAATTAAGCTTTGATTTTCCTTAAACCAATCTATTTTAATGTTAAATTGCTTTACCTTGAGTTGAGGTTTGGTTTTTTTTGCTGATGAACTTAATTTCTTCAAAATGAAACATGCAAAACCTTCACCTTTTGCAATTCCCGGAAAAAAACGATAACCAAGGTTACTTTCAGAAATTTCAGATTTATTATCAAGAGGTATTTTTACAACTTCAAAGCTATTTGTTGCTAGTAACTTTAATACTTGCTCTTCATTTTCTTTTTTGTTGAAAGTGCAAGTAGAGTATATTAAGTAGCCATTTGGTTTAATAAGCTCAATAGCTGTTTCTAATATGTTTTTTTGCCGTACTAAACAGTTAGAAACATTATTTTCACTCCACTCTTGAATGGCTATTTCATCTTTTCTAAACATCCCTTCTCCTGAGCAAGGAGCGTCTACCATAACCACATCAAACAAGGCAGGGTTATCTAGGAAATCTTCAGGAGAGTTATTGGTAATAAGAATGTTAGGATGTCCCAATTTTATGAGGTTTTCTTTTAAAATGTTGCTGCGTTGAGCATGAATTTCATTAGCCACTATAAAACCACGTCCATTTAGCCGATTCAATATTGAAATTGACTTTCCGCCTGGTGCAGCACATAAATCTAACACTAAAGGGTTTTGGTTGTCACTTAATATGTTTTCAATTACTTTTCCTACAAACATTGAGGATGCCTCCATAGGGTAGTAGCAGCCTGCATGGTAAAGTGGGTCTGAAACAAAGGCGGGTCTGTCTTTTAAGTAGTAACCTAAATTGTTCCAATTAATGTTTGGTAAATTTAATTCAGGTAGTTTTCTTCTGTTTACCTGAATTGAAGTAGGTGCTGATGAGTTTATTCCTTCAACAACCTTGTTAGCGATTTCAGGAAAATCAAATTTAAGTTGAGCTAAAAAAGCCTCAGGTAATTGAGTCATTGTTTACTCCACAAAAACCTTCTCAACCCTGTGCAATCCATTTTTGCCTTCAACCTTTAAAAAGTAAATTCCACTAGCCAACTGATCTACCTGTATAGTGCTAGATACATAATCTCCTGACTTAAATTCTTGGAATTTTATTTTACCAAAAAGGTCGTAAAGTGCAATGGTAAAGGCATCTCTCTCATTAGGTTGAGCAAAAGATAGATTGATTTGATTTTTCGTAGGGTTTGGATAAACCTCAAAGTGAGCAAATTCTGTTGGAAGTTGCACTGAAGTAAGTTCCGGCTTTTCGCCTTTGTAACCATCACCAACTGTAAAGCTGTGAGAAATTTCGCAACCAAAATTTGCTTCATAGGTGTGTATTCTTTTGGCATCGAACCTCCAAATTTGGGCAAATCCTGTACCTTCAGGGTTCGAGGTGTTGTATGGAGGATTGTTGAAAGGGAAAGACAAACCATCACAATCAGAATCGTAAAGGGTAAGCGTGTAACAGCCATCAGGCAGTAGCATTGTATCTTTATAGGTGGTGTTAGGTTGTAAGCTTGTTACTTCATAAACCTTGTTGCCCATGTCATCAAAAACGGCATAACTGTTTTCACCCGGAAAATTATTGGTTTTTAGCCACAGATAAATTCCATTGGTGTAAGGTAATCGTTCAAATTTAGCTTCCTTGTAATTGTTCCAAGTGGCTTCGTCTTGTTGTCTATTTGGATTTTTTAGCTCAACCGTAAAAACATCGAATTGGTCGTTTTCGGAAATTAACCATCCGTTAGTAGGTATTTCTACCATTTCTGTTTGGTTATGACCTAAACTGCCTGTCCATTTGTAAGTAATGGTATTTCCAAAACCTTTTAAACCAATCACAAAATCAACGGAGGTTAACGTATCGCCACCATTATTTCTGATTTTTACCAAAGGCATAGCGCAAGCAGGGTTTTGCCTTGAATAATTCTCGTTCATTGATGGACGTGCAATGTCAATTATTTCAACATCGGTAGCAAGGTTAAAATCGCCATATTGTACAAATTGCGCATCAAAAATGTAGTTTGAGTTGTTTGGAGAAGTGTTTGAGTATGGCTGCCATTTAAAACCTATGTTTTGTGTATTTCCCGGTGTAATTTGGTTGGTAACTTCAAACTCGTGGGTTATTCCTTCATCTCCGGGACACCATCCTGCACGGTCGTAAATCCATGTTCCATTTTGTTTAAACATTGGGTTTACACCACAGTCGTCTCTCCAAATTTGGGTTTGGTGAGTTTCTGTGCCATCAATACTAACCTTAAACCATTTATCGCAAAACTCAGCACAGTTATCGGGGTTTCCCGGATCGTATCCATTTCCATTAAAACCATGTCCGGTTGGGGTAGCCTTAATTTTAAAAGTTTTGGCATTTGCATCAATAGTAATCGGCTGCTCTGCAGTTCGGTTTTCGCAAGAATTTGATGCTGTAGCATCACCATATTTACAGCTTCCATTATGTAAAGAGTGAACGCTAATTACATCTCTAGGGGGTGTACCTTCAATAAATATAAAATCTGTAGTGCAGGTAAATCCATCGCTCCAGCCTGAGTAAAAGGCGTTAATTTCAACAGAGTCTCTTAATAAATTAGCATAATCTGTTATATCAAAATAGAATGCATGCTCCCAATTGTTGGGTAAATATCCTCCGTAAGGAGTAATAACTTTTCCAAGTTCGTAGTTAACATGGGTAGAGTCGTTAATTTTTTCTCTTAAAATAATGTTGGTTGTATAATCCCAATCAGAACAACCGCTTCCGGGGCAACCAAGGGTATACCTTAATACAATTTTTGCATAAGATGTTGAACCATCCGGAAATTTAGCTTTTTGGATTTTTCCGCCGTACCAATCCCAATGGACTTTATCATGCACTCTTATAATGGTTGAGTCACCTTCTGCGGCAAATAATTGGATTGAAATAAAAAAAACAGTAAAAACAGATAGAAATTTATTCATTTGGAGAATTTTGAACAAACTTACCAAAATAGAGGTATTAAATTCGCAAAAAAATACAATATGGAATATAGGAGACTCGGCAAATCAGGATTACAAGTTAGTGAAATGTCTTTTGGGAGTTGGATAACTTTTGGTAATCAGATTGGTGACAACACCTCAGAAAACTTAATGGCAATGGCCTATGATGCAGGAATCAATTTTTGTGATAATGCTGAAATTTATGCCTCAGGCAAATCTGAGGAGGTTATGGGTAACATCTTACAAAAAATGAATTGGAGCCGAGATTCATATATTGTATCAAGTAAGGTATTTTTTGGAATAAAAGGTTTACAAGACTCAAAACCTACCCAAAAAGGATTAAATAGGAAACATATTGTTGAAGCTTGCGAGCAGGCATTAAAAAGGTTGAAAGTAGATTATTTAGATCTTTATTTCTGCCATAGACCTGATAAAAATACGCCGATAGAAGAAACTGTTTTTACCATGCATAACTTAATACAGCAGGGAAAAATTTTGTATTGGGGAACTAGCGAGTGGAGCGCCCAAGAAATTATGGAAGCCCACATGGTAGCTAAGCAAAATCATTTAATTTGTCCAACTATGGAGCAACCTCAATACAACATGTTGGTAAGAGAAAAGGTAGAGGTGGAGTTTGCTCAGATTTTCAAAACAGTTGGTTTAGGAACTACCATTTGGTCTCCATTAGCTTCGGGAATTTTAACCGGAAAATACTCTAAAGGCATGGGAGATGATTTTAGGTTAAGTAGGGAAGAGTTAAGTTGGCTGAAGGATAGGAATGTGGTAGAAGAAAATTTAAAAAAGGCAGATAAAATTGTAGCGTTAGCAAATGAGTTGGGCTTAACTGCTCCACAATTGGCCATAGCTTGGTGTTTAAAAAATGAAAATGTAAGTACGGTTATTTTGGGTGCTTCTAAATTATCGCAATTAGAAGAAAACCTTAAAGCAGGAGAAGTAAAAAACATGCTTACTGCTGAGGTAATTGAAAAAATAGAAACCATACTACAGAACCAACCTAAACACCCGCCATTTTAATGAGATTTACCTACATGCTAGGTACAGCGCTTTTTATTGGCTTGGTGTTTTACACCCTTAAACAAAAAGTAGAAATTACCTTGGTTGGTCTTTTTGCTTACCATGCTGTGTTGGGTTTGTATGGCGAAATGGGAAGAAAAAAAATTATTTTTCCTTTAGTAGGTTTGGCAGGCTGCTTAACCTTTCTAGGGTTTATTTTTTTTGATAATAATTACCCTCAATTTCAAGAGAACCAAATAGTTTATTTTGGTTTAGCCCTAGCTTTTATTTGGGATGGATATTTGTTTTTGCAATGGAGAAATTAGTTGCTGTTCAACCAAGAAATTGCAGAATCTTTATCGAAAAAAGCCTTAATCTTAAAGCCCCTTAAGTTGGCTATTTGCTCATAAAATTCAATTGATGCTTTG
>JAAZVO010000212.1 GCA_018623405.1 Crocinitomicaceae bacterium | reverse complement strand
CCTGCATCATCAATACAGGTTTTACGCCATATGCCACCTGTACCATTAAAGTTGATGAAATGACCTCCCGCATTTCTTCCTTTTTGTTCAACAGAAAAATGAGCATTTAAGCCAAAAGCCTGTAAAGAAGTTAACATGGAGTAATCGTGGTTGAGGTGGCGCCAAGGCGTTTGCACTACCCCAACTTTTGGGTTGATAAAGTAACCAACCGTTTTTTGCATAAAGTCTTTTGGAGGAATAAAATCTGCATCGAAAATGGCGATGAACTCTCCCTTTACCAAAGGCATGGCATCACGCAAGGCACCTGCCTTAAAACCATCGCGGTTGGTGCGGTGTATATGTTCAATCTCGAATCCTTCAACCTTTTTTTGAGCTACTATTTTTTCAATAAGGTCTTTTGTTTCATCTGTTGAGTCGTCTAAAACCTGTATTTGCAGTTGGTCTTTTGGGTAATCAAAATCGCAAACAGCGTTGATGAGTCTTTCGATGACATACTTCTCGTTGAAAACAGGTAACTGAACAGTTACTTTACTTTTTAAATCAGCATTAAATGGAGCATCTTGTGCAGTTTTCTTTGCTTTTTTAAACTTCAACAAAATGTCTAATTGGCTTAGTGAGTACACAAAAATGAATACCAAAAAAAGGGCATACAATGCAATTACCGATAACTCTAACCAAGCCATTAAAAAGCGTGTTTAAACAGGGTGTACAAAATTTTACAGCTCGCGAGTATAGTACCTTTTACGGTTCCCGAAACTTTTGAAACACCTATTCTAGCCTTATAATTTACAGGTACTTCAGCATAGCGTAAACCTTTTTTAGCGGCCTTTATTTGCATTTCAACTGTCCATCCGTAGTTGGTATCTTTCATTTGCAGGGCAAGTAAACTGTTAAAATTTATGGCCCTAAACGGACCAAGGTCTGTAGCTTTTTGACCAAAGAACAATTTTAATAAAAGGGCTGCCAACTTATTACCGTAAATCTGTTGCGGTGTTAAAGCTCCTTTTGCCCTGTTGCCTAACGCCCTGCTCCCCACTACAAAATCGGCTCGGTTTTGCACGATGGGTTCTATAACCAAAGGAAGCTCTTCGGGATAATCTGCATAATCGCCATCTAAAAAAACTAAAATTTGAGGTGGATTTTCTTTTTGCGCCAAGTAGTTTATCCCTTTTAGGCAGGCTGCTCCGTAACCTTGCTTAGGTTCACTTAAAACGGTTGCCCCCGCTGCTATGGCTACTTCAATGGTTTTGTCTTTTGAGTTATTGTCAACCAACACAATCTCGCGCACAATGCTTGGAATATCTCCAATAACTTTATGAATGGCCTCTTCTTCATTATAGGCCGGAATTACCACATCTACCAACATTTCAATCTAAATAACCTTCAACAGATTTCAGCTTCTCATTTTCATAAATCTTCCACGAACCTGTTTTTATCCCATCATCATAATACCCTTCTTGCCAAATTTCTCCGTTTTTAAAATAATACCAATAACCACCTTTTAAGCCATCCACATAATTACCTTCTTCGGTAAGATTTCTTAATTCATCATAAACCTTAGCCCACCCATTTAGTCCTCCGTTTTTGTAGTGTACCTCCTCTTTTAGCTCGCTATTTTGATGAAAATAATACCAAACTCCATCTTGTAAACCATGGATAAAATTGCCTTCAGATGCTATGATTCCGTTCGGATAGTAATTTATAACCCAAAGGTGGCTTCTGCCCTTTTCATCTAACCTGCCTTCCATAATCAAAATGCTGTCTTCAGCGATGTTGTAACACTTTTGATAAATAAAGGCCGAGTCGGGATGGGAAAGGTTTACCTTGAGGATATTCTCATGCAGCTCAAACTCTTTTTTTATTTGAGAAAAAGCTGGAAAAATCAACAAAAAACTAATTGACAGGCTAAACAACTTCATTATTAAGTTTCGCTTCATGGCCTCCAATTAGGATAGGGTTTTCATTAATTCTTTGCTTATCAGGACCATTTTCCAATTTTAATACTCCGCGAGGACAAACCGCTGAGCAAACACCGCAACCAACACATGAAGAGCGCACAATGTTTTGACCTCTTTGGGCGTACCATCTTACATCAATACCCATTTCGCAATAGGTAGAGCAATTGCCACATGAAATGCATTGGCCGCCATTGGTGGTAATTCTAAACCTAGATTTAAACCTTTGAATTAGGCCAATGTAAGCCGCCAATGGGCAGCCAAACCTGCACCACACCCTGTTGCCCATCAACGGATAAAAGCCTGTACCAACCACACCTGCAAAGGCGCTACCAATTAAAAAGCCATAGGTTTTCTGAATTTGATAGGTTTCTACACCTAAAACGTGCATATTTCCTGTAAAGTAGCCATACAAGGTAGCCAACGTCATAACCACTGCAAAAACCAAAACACTGTGTACCACAATTCTTTCCACTTTCCACGCACCAAGCTTTTTAGAGGAGAGCTGCCTAAACGGATCACCAAGGGTTTCTGCCAAACCACCGCAGCCGCAAACCCAACTGCAATACCACCTTTTGCCGTACAAATAAGTAAACAAGGGTACAGTAACCACAAATAACACAATGCCCCAAACCAACATAAAAACACCAATACCGCCTGAGGCTATAAGTTGGTCTAAATTCCATTGAAAAAAGAAATCGTAATCTAAGGGCCAAATGTTTTTAAAATCCATGTAGGGTTGGTTTAGGCGCACCAAAATTTCAGGAATTAAAAAGGCAAATGCAGTTTGGAAGAACAACACAGAACCTGTTCTTATCTGTTGGTATTTGTTGCCGCGGTATTTCAAAAACATTCTAACCCCCATAACCAACATTACCACCGTGTATAAAAAGCCGTATAAAAACCATTGGCTTGCGGGATTGCTACTAAGGGCCATACTCAACGGATCTACCAAGATTACCCAATTTACAATGTATGCCGGAAACCAATACAAAAGGATGTAAAAGGCAATTAGAAAAATGCCCAATAAAATACCTATTAGGCCTCTGTTGGTGGCCGAGTTAAAGTAAATTCCATTGTTTTTTATGCCCAGCGATTTATCTAACCACTTTTGAGGAAGTTGGTATAAAAGCCCACCAAACACAGCCAAAAAAATAGAAAGTAAAAACCAAATTGATGTGCTTGTTTTCACAGAGCTTTTAGATGCGGCTTTAACTAGCGGAAAAGCAAAATCTTGGGCCGACTTCCACATAACACCATCCCAATTTTGTTGGGTTTTAAGGTTGTTGTTGGTGGCTGTGTATAAATCGGTAAGTTGGTTGGCGAGGCCGAAGGCCGAGCCATAGGTTTTATTTGAGGTTAAGGCAATTAGCTCTTCTCCCAAATTGGCTTTTTCTTTTGGGGATAAAATAGCATTCACCTCCGATGATGTGAGTTGAAAATCGCCAACAAACAGCAATCCTGAAAAGGCAAACAACCCCACCAAAAACATAACTAAACCCACCAACTTTAATGCTTTCATGCGCTGAAAGGGTTTAAAATTCTTTTCCAACTTTTGGTTTTCACTTTTAGTTTTTTACCAAATTGCTTGTTGTATTCCCCAATTACTTCTTGCTCGAAGGTTTTGTAAAATTCGGGGTCAAAATTAGCATCTGCTAACTTGGTGAGTACTTCATCAATGGTTTTTTGTTGCCTTAACCAAGCATCAAAAACTTCGTGGCGCAGCCTAATTCCAAATGCATTTACACCAATTAAAACCTCATCAACCGTATTGAAACGAAAATGAAGCATCCTTCTGTTTTCTAAATCTTGCCAAATAAAAGCTTGCTCGTGCTCAGGTAAATTAGGTTTTACTTCCCCATAGGTTTGGTATTCTACATCAAAAAATTTGGCAGAGTTAAACCACGGGCCGGGTTGGTATGCTGTAGAGTTGTTTGTGGTTAGATTTTTTGCCAACAGCTCGCCCATCATTCTTCCGGTGTACCAAACTTGTTCAATTGGTTTTCTTCCTTTTGGAGGTGATTTAAATTGAGCACAATCGCCAATGGCAAACACATTGGGGATGTTGGTTTCAAACCGGCTGTTGATGAGCACGCCTTTATCTAACTCAATTGCCGATGATTTTAAAAACTCAACATTTGGTGAAACACCCACTGCCAAGCCTACAAATTCGCAATTTATTTCTTCTCCGTTGTTTGTAATTACGGCTTTTACTTTGCCTGAGCCATCATCAATTATAGATTGAAGTTGGGTATTGAATTTTAAACTAATTCCGTAATCATTTTTGAGGTGAGCAGAGATGAAATCACCATCGGCTTTAGGCAAAACATTACCCCAAAAGGTATGCTCTCTAATTAAGAAAGTTACATGAATTCCGCGCGAATGAAGCATTTCTGCCATTTCAACACCAATTAAACCACCACCTACAATTACCGCATTTTTTATGTTTTGGGTGTTTTGCTCCATCAATTGTAAATCTTGGTAACTGTATAAACCTTGCACCCCTGCTAGGTTTTGGCCGGGCCAATCAAACTTGTTTGAGATTGAGCCTGAGGCAATTATCAATTTATCGTAGTTTAAGGTAGTTGCATCATCAAACACCAACTCATTTTGATCGGTATTTATTTTGGTAACCCATACCCTTTTTAATTGAATACGGTTTTTTGTCCAAAACCAATCTTCGTAGGGTTTTGTGTGTTCAAACTTCATGTGGCCCATGTAAATGTACATGAGGGCGGTTCGAGAAAAAAAGTAGTCTGTTTCGCCGCTAATTACAATTATTTCGCAACTAGCATTGTTTTTACGCAGATGCCTGGCACAGGTAATTCCTGAAATTCCGTTCCCTATTATTACTATCCGTTCAGACATTTATTTTACGATAGAATGGCAAAAGCAATTTACTTTTATCAAGTGGTCTTATCATTGCCGAAAATATAGGTTTATTTAGACCATTTGCCTAAAAAATTCACTTTGAAAAAACTACTGCTTTTTATTTTCCTAATTGGTCCTTTTTTATTGATGGCGCAGCAAAAAACGG
>JAAZVO010000211.1 GCA_018623405.1 Crocinitomicaceae bacterium | reverse complement strand
TTACTTTACAACTACTTTGATAGTAAAGAAGATTTGCTCAAAGCCATAATGCAAGACTTAATGGAGGAAGTTTCAAAGTATTTTGATTTTGATGACGAAAAACCACTTGATGATCAATCAGTAGCAGAATGGGTAAAAAAATCGATGACCATTGTTAAAGAAGACTTGCAGAGATGGAGGCTATATGTAAACCTTTCTTTTCAGCCTGATGTAACGCCAATTTTAATGGAAATGGCAGACAACACCTTGGCAAGCTTTATAGGAAAATTTGTTCCATACTTTAAATCAAAGGGAGTTGAAGATCCTGTTTTATACATGCGGCACTTTGCGGCCATTATGGATGGAATTCAGTTCCATATTATGCTAGACCCCGATAACTACCCTATAGAAAAATCAGCAGAACTTTTAATTCAACAAATGATAAACCCAATAAAATGAAAAATATAATCTTAACCTTTTTACTATCATTTCCTGCACTGGTTTTTGGACAAAACCTAACTGCAGATGAAGTAATCAAAAACTCAGAAGAAAAATATCGCGGTAACTCAAGCGAATACAGCATGACCATTATCATTGAACGGCCTAAGTGGTCGCGCGAAATGAGCATGAAAGGCTGTAGCAAAGGCAATGATTACAGCATGTCAATAATTACTGCTCCTGCAAAAGATAAAGGAAATGTAATGCTTAAAAGAGATAAAGAAATCTACAATTACGTGCCTTCTATTGAGCGGGTAATTAAACTGCCACCAAGTATGATGATGCAAAATTGGATGGGAACTGACCTTACCAATGACGATTTGGTTCGTGAAACTTCAATGGTAGAAGATTATGATGCAAAACTTTTAGGTGAAGCTACTATTGATGGAAGAGTTTGCTACAAAATAGAGTTAATTCCTAAACCCGACGCAGCAGTAGTTTGGGGAAAAGTTATCATATGGATAGATAAAAAAGAATTCTTACAACTTAAAACAGAGTTTTATGACGAGGATGACTTTTTAGTGAATACTTTTTTAGGAAAAAACATCAAAGAAATGGATGGAAGAATGTTAACCACCAGAATGGAGGTAGTTCCTGCTGATAAACCTGGAAATAAAACCATTATGGTGTACAACAGCATAAAATTCGAAATACCAATTGATGAAGACTATTTCACCACTCAAAACATGAAAAAAATTAGATAATTATTTGATGCTTGTAGTTTGATGTTCGGTTTTAAAACCCAATCTCAAACTTCAAACTTCAAACTTCAAACCTTAAACCTCAAACCTCAAACTTCAAACTTCAAACAAAACATCATGATCCTAAAACTAGCTTGGCGGAACTTATGGCGAAATAAACGCAGAAGCTTTATTACCATAGCTTCCATCCTATTTGCCGTAATTTTTGTGGTATTCATGCGGGCACTGCAAATTGGAACTTACGAAGCCATGACAGATGGTGTGGTAAACATGTACACCGGATATGCTCAAATTCATCAAAAAGGATTTTGGGATGACCAAAACTTAGATAACACCATGCCCTATCGCCAAGCCATGGTAGATTCGATAGAAAATGTAGAAGGTGTTACAGGAGTTGTGCCGCGGCTCGAAGGTTTTGCTTTAACCTCATTTAAAGATAAATCTAAAGGAAGTTTAATAATTGGCGCAAACCCTGAAAAGGAACAGCAAATACTAAAGTTTGAGACCTTGTTGCATCAAGGTGAAGTTATAGCACCCAATGACAACCGTATTATGGTTTCTGAAGGACTTTTAAAATACTACCAAATGCAATTGGGCGACACCCTAGTTTTATTAGGCCAAGGTTACCATGGCATGAGCGCCGCAGGTAAGTATGCCATTGCAGGTGTAGTAAAGTTCAGAAATCCTGAATTGAATAGAAATACAGTAATTATGGCTATTCCTACAGCACAATGGTTTTTCTCTACTGGAGAAAGGGTTACTAGTTTAATTCTAGAAAAAGAAGAATTTACCGGAGTAGAAAAAATGGTAGCCAATGTTTCGGCCATTGTTGATTTAAACCAATATGAAGTTATGGATTGGCAAACAATGTTGCCGGAGTTGGTTCAATCTATTGAAGCAGATAACGTTGGAGGAGTAATTATGGCCTTTATTTTATACATGATAATCTTTTTTGGAATTTTCGGCACCATACTTATGATGACCTCAGAGCGTAAATACGAATTTGGGGTATTAATTTCCATAGGGATGAAACGTATGAAACTAGCCATGGTGGTGCTGTGGGAAATTGTGATGTTGGGCATTTTAGGAGTATTAAGTGGTTACACTTTGGTTTATCCACTTATTGCTTACTTCTATTTCAACCCAATAGTTATGGAAGGTGAAATGGCAGAAATGTACGAGGACCTTGGCTTTGAACCAATTATTCCAACAAGCTTAGACCCATCAATACCAATTACACATGCCGCAGTGATATTGTTAATTGCATTTGTTTTAAGTATCTATCCTATTTTAAAAATTAGAACTTTAAAACCAACCGGATCTAGAAGATTATAAACTCAATATTAAAAGAACTAACAACCAATAAAATGATATTCAAAATTGCTTGGAGAAACATTTGGAGAAACAAGCTCAGAAGTTTAGTAGTAATGATTGCTATTTTCCTTGGAGTTTGGTCAGGAATATTTATTAATGCCCTTTCTCTAGGTATGACCAATCAGCGAACAGAAAATTTTCTTTCTACCTCTGTTGGGCATATCCAAATACATCATCCTGATTTTTTAGAAGAGAATAAGCTAAACTTTAGTATTCCAAACTTCGATGAATTAAACAATAACCTCCTAAATATTAATGGAGCCAATATTAGCAACCGCATTAGAATAAGCGGAATGATAAGCTCTGCCAATGGAGCATTGGGCGGAAATGTATTAGGAATTACCCCTGAAGATGAAATCAAAGTTTCAACTATTCATAATGGCATAAAGGAAGGTGAATTCTTAGGCGAATACAAAAAAAACAGAGTGGTAATTGGAGCTAAACTTGCTCACAAGTTAAAAGTAAAAATCAACTCTAAAATAATTGTAACCTTTCAAGACCAAAACAATGAAATAATAGCCTCAGCCTTTCGTGTTCAAGGTATTTACAAAACTGCCAATACTAGGTTCGATGAGATGAATGTTTTTGTTTACAGACAGGACTTAGAGCGTATTTTACAATCTGATCAACTTATCCACGAAAGTGTATTGTGGATGGATGATAAAACCATAGTTGATTCTACCATAACAGCCCTTGCAAATACCTACCCCAACTTAAAAGTTAGAAGTTGGAAAGATATTGCACCTGACTTGGCCTACACAGATGATTTAATGATTCAAATGCTGTACATCATCATGATTATCATTTTGGGCGCTTTGGCATTTGGTATCGTAAACACCATGCTTATGGCAATTTTAGAAAGGCAAAGAGAATTAGGAATGCTAATGGCAGTAGGTATGAATAAGCTAAGGCTTTTTATGATGGTGGTGGTAGAAACAATTATGCTTAGCCTTATTTCGGGCCCTGCAGGCTTAATCATTTCATTTTTTACGGTAGGATATTTTAAACGAAACGGAATGGATTTTTCTGCCGTTGGGCAAGGTTTAGAAGATGTAGGCTACTCTACCATTGTGTATTTCGAGATGCAACCAAGTTTTTATTGGAGCACCTTAGTTTTAGTAATAATTACTGCAATTCTATCATCACTTTACCCTGCTTTTAAAGCTTTAAAACTTAACCCTGTTGAATCAATTCGCGGACTATAACCCTATAATAATGAGCATCATAAAAACAAATAATCTAGAAAGATTTTACACCGAAGGCGATGTAACTGTAAAAGCCTTAAATGGTGTTTCACTAAATATTGAAGAAGGTGAATTTACGGCTATTGTTGGTCCTTCAGGATCAGGTAAAACAACTTTATTGAATGTTATTGGAGGCTTAGACTCCCCTACCAATGGAGCCGTAGAAATTGCCAATACAGAAATAACCAATATGAAAGACAATGAATTAATTGACTTTAGGTTGAAAAATATTGGTTTTGTATTTCAGGCTTACAATTTAATTCCTGTGCTTTCTGCATTGGAAAATACAGAGTTTATCATGCTCCTGCAAAACCAACCAAAAGAAAAACGTCACGCACGTGCTATAGCCTTGTTAGAGGAAGTTGGATTAAAAGACCAAATCTATAAAAAGCCTAATGAAATGAGCGGTGGTCAGCAGCAAAGAGTTGCCGTGGCAAGGGCCCTTGCCTCAAAACCCAAATTTGTTTTGGCAGATGAACCTACGGCAAACTTAGATTCAAAATCAACCGGAGATTTGCTTGATATTATGCTTGAGCTTAATGAAAAAGAAAAAACCACTTTTATTTTCTCAACACATGATCAAAGGGTTATAGATAGAGCAAAAAGAGTGATAACCCTCGAGGATGGAAAAATTATTTCAGACGAAACAAAATAATGCGCCACTACCTCCTACTCTTTTTTAGTCTTTTCACTTTTTTAATTGGGTTTGCTCAAATACAAAATGAAAAGTTTTTGGTGAGGGGTTATGTTAAAGACCTGCGAATTGCCAATTACACGAAACCTACTGGAATAATTCAAGACAATTTCTTACACAACCGTTTAAATTTAAGGTACTTTGCTAATGAGCGATTCACTTTTGCTTTAGAAATGCGTAACCGCTTTTTTTATGGAGAAACAGTAAAATTAAATCCGTTTTATGCAAATCAGGTGCACCAAGATGATGGTATGGTAAACACCTCTATTTTATGGGTTGATGAACCCTCTTTTTTTCTTCATTCTATTTTTGATAGAGGTTATGTTAGATACACGGATAACAATTGGGACATTACACTAGGCAGGCAAAGAGTAAATTGGGGCATTGGCTCGGTTTGGAACCCTAATGATTTATTCAATTCGTTTAATTTCTCGGATTTTGATTACGAAGAAAGACCCGGTTCAGATGCAATCCGGGTTCAACGATATTTAAAGGGCGGAAT
>JAAZVO010000024.1 GCA_018623405.1 Crocinitomicaceae bacterium | reverse complement strand
TACTCCATGTTAACTTCTTTACAGGCTTTTGGCTTAAATGCTCATCTTTCTGTTGAACAAAAAGGAAGAAATGCGGGAGGTCATTTCATCAACTTTAATGGTACAGGTGGCATATGGCGTAAAACCTGTATTGATGATGCAGGGGGTTGGTCGCCAAGTACCTTAACCGAAGATTTAGACCTAAGTTACCGCGCCCAATTAAAAGGTTGGCAGTTTTTGTTTGTTGACAGCATTGGCTCTCCCGCAGAGTTGCCTGCCAACATGAAGGCTTTAAGAACACAACAATTCCGATGGACAAAAGGCGCCGCCGAGTGTGCCCGAAAAAATCTCGGAAAAGTTTTGTTATCCAATTTGCCTGTTTCCACAAAGTTTCATGCAACATTTCATTTGCTAAACTCCTTCATTTTTGTGTGTGTGGCTGCAACCGCCATTTTAAGTGTTCCGGTAATGTGGCTTAAGCCAAATTGGCCGCAATTGCAACCTTTGTTTTTAATAGGAGGCTTGTTTATTTTTAGCTTCTTGCTTTTAGGCATTTATTATTGGAACGCTGCCAAAGAAAATGCAGCCTTTAACCCTCAACACCAAAAAAGGTTTTTAGCTTATTTTCCGCTTTTTCTAAGCTTTACCATGGGGTTGTCAATTCACAACGGAATTGGCGTAATTGAAGGTTATTTAGGAAAAAAATCTCCTTTTTTAAGAACGCCTAAGTTTAATATTGTTTCCAAACGTGACACCTGGAAAGGGAAAGGCTACCAAACTGCCAAACTTTCACCCGTATCTTTTATTGAAGGATTACTTTCGTTATATTTCCTATTCGCCTTGTTTTTAGCGTTTTACTTAAAAGATTTTGGTTTGTTTCCTGTACATTTAATGTTGTTTTTAGGTTTTGGAGCGATTTTTACGTACTCTCTACTTCACGCTCAAGACCAATAAATGTTAGAAAACCGAAAATTTAGGTTTACAGACTTTTTCTTCCCTTTTTTATTTGTTGCCATTTGTTGGCTAGTTGAGTTTATAGAATTTTCAGGCACGGTAAACTTTGGAAAGTTCGGTTTGTATCCTAGAAGAATTGAAAACCTCTACGGAATTTTAACCTCGCCCTTTATTCATGACGATTGGGAGCACCTAATCAATAACTCAATCCCAATGTTCTTGTTAGGAGTTGCCATTTTTTACTTCTATCGTGAAGTGGCATGGAAACTATTCCTTGGGGCTATTTTAATAACAGGTTTATGGGTATGGGTTTTTGCTAGACCATCTTACCACATTGGCGCTAGTGGAATGGTGTACAGTTTTGCGAGTTTTGTTTTCTTTTCAGGTATTTTTAGAAAATACTATCGTTTAATTGCACTTTCATTACTAGTTGTATTTCTCTATGGATCAATGATTTGGGGAATTTTCCCTATCGATTATCGAATTTCTTGGGAGTCTCATCTAATGGGAGGCTTAAGTGGATTACTGTTGGCTTACTTTTATCGCAAAATCGGCCCTTCTCCAAAAAAATATGATTGGGAAGACGAAGATGAAGACGAGGATGAACAAGACTTTTTTGGTCAAAATAATAAAAACGAAGTAGTCATTAACTATACTTATAAACCGAAAGGCGACTAAGCAGTTTGTTGCTCTTCTTAGATTATTAATTTTGGCCTTTGAATTTTGAAGCTTGAGCGAAGAAAACGGAAAATACAGAATCCTAGTTGTTGAAGACGAAAGGCTGCTTTTAAAAACCATTGCATTTAAACTTTCAAAAGAGGGTTATGATGTTAAAACCGCCGGAGATGGCAAACAAGCAATGGAAGTTTTTGATTCTTTTCAACCCAATTTGGTGGTATCTGATGTAATGATGCCATTTGTTAACGGATTAGAGTTAGTAAAACGGGTGAAAGACAAAGACAGTAATGGAGTTAAAGTAATATTATAGACTTCATTAGGTCAGGAAGATACGGTAATGAAAGCTTTTGAGCTTGGTACGCTTATCAACTTAAAGATGAAGCTTATGCAGCAAGAGAAATGTTGCAAAGGCAAGGCGAGGCTAAAGATGCTTGGATTTACAAAGACACCTCAGAATAATTTTCAGCATACCTTTTTAAATAGCTATTAAATTGCGAAGGATATCGCTCTTTATAAAAGTTGTCGAAAGCTAATTTTTGTGCTGTTGTCAACTCCTGTGAATGACTTTTGGTTTCTTCTTTTTTACCCGCCGTGTAGCTTTTTTTACCTCGTTTAGTGTATAAACTTACCGAGTTTTTTTGGTGAGCAGAAAGGTTGCTGGATATCTCATTAAAACGGGTAGGGTTGAGGTTTAAAAATGCACCTAATTTTTCAATAAATGCAATAGGTTGGTGCACCATATCTTCATAATACAAAAGTAATTTCGGCTTTTCATAAGCCTCAAAAGCTTCAATATTTTTTATGTACCAATGGGGTGGAGTATGCAAGTCTTCAGAAGTTAAAAAAGCTTCTACACTATCGTATTGTTGCCATTTGGTTTTAAACTGCCTAATTAAGCACTCCTTATAATTGCGAATTACCAATACTGCTTTTGGATATTGTTGCATCACCACATATCCTTTGTGAGCTCTATCAATTGCAAAGCCACCGTTTAAAATAACATACATTAAATTGTTACCTCTAACCAATCTGTTTTCGCCGGGTGTTGGCTGTTTTGTGCAATATTCAATAACGTATCTAATCCAATTGGTGCCGCTGCGCGGATAAGAAACAAGCAGTGGCAAATTGAACCTTTTATATCCTGTATTTACATTGTGTTTTTTGGGCAAGAGAAATATTTGTGCAAAGCAAAAAATAATTCCCAAGAAATTGAACTCAATTGGAATTAGGTTGTTTGAGGGATGAAAATTAGTTATATGCGATTATTCCTAACCACGCTATTGCTAGTTCCTGTGTTATTATTTGCCCAAACAGGGACTATAAAGGGTAAAGTTGTTGACGAAACTACTCAAGAGCCTTTACCTTTCGTAAATGTTATTGTTGAAGGAACTACCAATGGAGGAACCTCAGATTTTGATGGGAATTTTACCATTTCCAATATTAAACCCGGCTATGTAAAGCTTCAGGCATCTTTTATTGGTTACGATAATAAGTTAACAGAAGATATTTACGTAATTCCATCAAAAACGCCATTCGTAGAAATAAAGATGAAAAAGGCAGCCACCGATTTAAAAGAGGTGGTTATTGAAACTTCAAAATTCAGAAAAACAGAAGAAAGTCCTGTATCACTTCAAACTCTTGGAATAGAAGAAATTGAAAGAAATCCGGGAGGAAATAGAGATATTTCAAGAGCAATTCAATCTTTGCCCGGAGTAGCTGCAACACCAAGCTTTAGAAATGACATTATCATTAGGGGAGGAGCGCCCAATGAAAACAGGTTTTATGTGGATGGTATTGAAACGCCAATCATCAATCACTTTCAAACGCAAGGCTCATCAGGTGGTCCTGTTGGAATTTTAAATGTAAACTTAGTAAGAGAAGTAAATCTTTACACAGGTGCTTTTCCTTCGAATAGGGGAAATGCATTGAGCTCGGTTTTAGAGTTTAGGCAATTAGACGGAAACCAAGAAAAATTAAACTTTAGAGGGGCCATAGGCTCTTCAGATTTTGCCATTGCTGCCGATGGTCCACTTGGTGATAAAACCACCTTTATTGCCTCTTACAGATTTAGTTATTTACAATTGTTGTTTACTGCCTTAGGTCTACCAATATTGCCACAATACCAAGATTATCAATTTAAGGTAAAACATAAATTCAATACAAAAAATGAGCTTTCAATTATCAGCTTAGGAGCCTTAGATCAATTCTCTTTAGATCTTGATGCAAATGATGGAGTTACTGACTCTGCTACCATACAACAGAACAACTACATTTTAGGTAATACTCCTATCAATAATCAATGGAATTATACGATTGGGGCAGTGTACAAACACTTTTCGGAAAATAGTTTCCAAACCATTGTGCTAAGCCGAAATATGTTAGATAATCGAGCAACCAAATACGAAGACAATGATGAGGAAGATCCAACAAAAAAGATTTTAGATTATGGCTCAAGAGAGCAAGAAAACAAGTTCAGATTTGAGAATACTTATCGTAATAAAGATTTTAAATTAAACGTAGGTGTAAACCTCGAAAATGTGGTGTATTCAAATTCCACCTTTAACCGTATTGCAACCCCAAGTGGTGTTTTAATAAGGTCTTTTTCATCAGAGTTAGATTTTTTGAGGTACGGAGCTTTTGGACAGGCCTCAAAACTGTTTTTTCAAGGCAGGTTAACCTTGTCTGCAGGGTTTAGATTAGATGGCGCTAATTACAATGCCTCAATGGGTAATCCGCTAAATCAGTTTTCTCCTAGAATTTCAGCCTCTTATGCTTTTACAGAAAAATGGAGTTTAAGTTTTAACACCGGCCGTTATTATCAACTAACCCCTTACACCGTTTTAGGATATAGAGATGCTGCGGGTAACTTGGCAAATAAAGACCGCACCGAGTACATACAATGCGATCATATTGTAGGTGGAGTGCAATACAACCCTAGCAATTCAACCAAAATTACACTAGAAGGATTTTATAAGGATTATGACAACTATCCTTTTTTGCTAACTGATAGTATTGCGCTAGCCAATTTAGGTGCCGATTTTGGAGTGATTGGTAACGAACCTACTGCATCAATTGCAACAGGAAGAGCTTATGGAATAGAAGCTTTGGTGCAACGTAGAGCAGCAAAAGGTATTTACGGAATTTTAGCTTATACATGGGTAAGAAGTCAGTTTGAGGACAAAAATGGCGATTTGGTAGCCTCTTCTTGGGATAGCCGTCACTTTGTAACTCTTACTTCAGGTAAGAAATTTAAAAACAATTGGGAACTTGGCGTTAGATGGAGGTTTGCAGGTGGTTTACCTTATACACCAATTGATTTTGCTGCTTCTTCAAGAATAGATAATTGGGAGGTGACAGGTGCAGGAATCAGAGATTTTGACCAATTGAATACCCAACGGTTGAATTGGTTCTCGCAGTTAGATATTAGGGTAGATAAAACTTGGTATTTAGAGAAATTATCGCTCAACTTATATTTTGATGTCCAAAATGTTTACAATGCTTTAGCAGAGCAACCTCCATTTGTTGATGTGATTAGAGATGCAAATGGAAATGCATTAATCAATTCGAACGACCCTACTAGATACCAATTACAAACAATTGAAAACAATGCAGGAACAGTATTACCAACTATTGGGATTATTGTTGATTTTTAAGCCAATTTAAATTCAATTGTAAAAAGCGAACCTTTGGCTGTTTTTTCATAAGAAAGTTTTGCGCCCGTTGCAATTGTAGATACCCCATTTCTTAGGACAGCTTTTGGTTAAAATTAAGATAATAATTAGGCTGCATTTAGGTATCTATTTACAGGCTTTTCATAGTTAATAGATTGGTGTCTTCTTTCATAGTTGTAATAGTTAAAATATTCATTTAGTAAAGTGTAAAGTTTCATTCCATCATCTGGTGGGTTTAAGTATAGCTTCTCATATTTCACATTTCTCCAAAGCCTTTCAATGAAAGCATTGTCTGTGGCTCTTCCCTTGCCATCCATACTTAATTTGGAATGACCCTTGCGTATCATTTTTCTTCGTTTTATTGTAGGGATTAGCGCAAGGCGTCTTTTAAAAAATCAATTTCTATTTTCTGCTGTCCAATGGTTTTTAGCAGGCGTTCTTTTTCCTCTTGTTCAACTGTTTTTTTTGATTTTGTTGGACCTTCAAAAACTTGATCAGCTGAAGCTAAAAACTCACGTTTCCACAAACTGATTTGAGTGGGTTGCAGTTCATACTTTCTAGCTAGCTCGGCTAAAGTCTGTCGTTCTTTTAAGGCCTCTAAAACTACTTTAGTTTTAAACTTTGAGGTAAACTTTCTTCGTGTCATAGTCAGTAAATTTAGTATTTAAACTTACTGTCCTAATTTTTGGGGTATCTACAATTTAATTAATCATCTTGTTTCTATTAGTCCAAGATATTTTCGCGCAACCTTAATTAAATTATTAAGGTTGGAATAAAAGGTTTATATTAAATTTCCTCTTTCTTCTATTCTCCTATAACTATTTTTTTTTGTGCCACTCAAGTTTATCAAGCATTTTGGACTTATATCTCTCACTGTTTGTCATTCCAAAATATTCCCAAATAAACATGGGTCCTTTCACCTTGCAGATGATTCACTAAAATGGTGTTGTATTGTTTAAACAAACTAGATATTCAAATTAGAGGTCACCTAAATCTGTACATTGTTTGTACATTAAAAGTAAAGCAAAAAAGCCCCACATTTCTGTGAGGCTTGTTATTGCTAGTGATCGAGACAGGATTCGAACCTGTGACCGTCTGCTTAGAAGGCAGATGCTCTATCCAGCTGAGCTACTCGACCATTTATTTTTAATGAACTCTCTACCAATTCCCGATTTTAGATATTTTTCCCTATTTCGGGCTTCTTTTCGAGAATCAAAATCTTCAAAAAAGAACAATTTCCAAGGTTTAAAACCTTTAGTGGATTTAGTTTTCCCTGAGTTGTGTTCCTTTAATCTTCTAGGCAAATTTGATGTCATACTAATGTAAAACCTATTGAACTGAACGCTTCTAAGAACATAAACTTTCCACATTTCAAAAAACAATTAGTAGTTTCAGATGCTCCCTGCCTGCCGGCAGGTATCCAGCTGAGCTACTCGACCAAATTTCCCTGAGTCGAGAAGCGAAGCGCCTGTGCCGCTAGTGAAACTAAGCGGTAAGCTACTCGACCTTTTTGGGGCTGCAAATATAATAACCCATTTTTAGATAGCAGTAAAAAAAATTACTTTGATTTTACGCCGTAAATTTTACTTTTGGTCTAGTTGGATGGAAATGATTAGAGGAAAATTTAAACCGCTGTTTGTTGTAGCAGCAATTTTATTGAGCTATTTTATTTTTATCGAAGTAATCATTTACTTCGAAAGTCAAAATCCCGATGCTACCATTATTGATCATTTCTCCGGTATTTGGTACACCATTGTAACCCTTACCACAGTTGGTTATGGCGATATGTATCCTGTAACCAAAGTAGGAAAAATCATCGGAGCAACCTTTGTGCTTAGCAGTTTTGTTATTTTTGGTTTCTTACTTGGAAGGATAAACCAATTTATGCAGGATTATTACGAAGAAAAACATCTAGGTTTTAAAGGAACACAATTTAAACACCATGCAGTTATTATAGGCTGGAATAATTCAGCCCAAGCAGTTTTAGAGCAATTATTAGGTGTTGGTAGAAGAGCAGCAATTGTTACCGATAAAAAAGATGATGTTGACCTTATTAAGGAAACATATTCGCCTAAAGAAATATTTGTACTCTTTGCTGATTATAACAACCTTGAGATTTTAAAGAAGGTTAATATCCAAGACTCCTCTATGGTATTCGTTAACCATCCTGACGATACTGCCAAGTTGGTGCACATCCTAAACCTAAAGAAGTTATACAACAATTGCAGGTTTGTGGTAAGTTTAGATAATGCCGATTTAAAATCTACTTTTTTAACTGCAGGTGTAACACATACCATCGCTAAAAACGAAATTGCTTCAAAGCTTTTGGCAAGCTATATTTTTGAACCTGATGTTGCTGCCTTTAGCGAAGAAATTCTTTCGTATGCTGAAACTGAGGATGACTTCGATATTAAAGAATATTTAGTGATTGAAGAGAATCCTCATTGCAATAAGAAATACGGCGATGCTTATTTCGAATTTAAAAAAGCTTATAATTGCATTCTTGTAGGAATTAGCAAGTTGAAAAACGGAGTGAGAACCCTGATGAAAAACCCTGCCGATGATGTCTTAATTGAGGCAGGAGATTACGTGCTCGTAATTACAGATAGAGACTCCTCATTGTTGTTGGAAAAAGATTTTAAAACGCAAGAAGGCACTTAAAATGGGTATATGGGGATTATAATTCCGCTGATTTTAGTAATTATTGCCTCTTTAATTATTTGGAGAGCATCAGATGCTTTTGAAACTGCTTCAGATTACTTAGGAAGAAACCTTAGCGACGGGGTAAAAGGTGCAACAATAAACGCCATTGCTTCCTCCATGCCTGAGTTATTTACCTCTTTCTTTTTCTTATTTGTTTTAATGGATGTTGATGGTTTTTCGGGTGGAATTGGAACCACAGCGGGAAGTGCCATATTCAACAGTTTGATTATCCCTTCAATGGCTATTTTGGTGGTTATTTACTCCGGCATGGCCAAGAAAATCAAGGTTTCTTTAAAGGTTTTAAAAAGAGATGGCCTCACCTTAATAGCAACTGAATTCATTTTTATATTGATGATTTCAGGGCATGCTTTGTATTGGTGGCATGGTTTAGCACTTATGTTGATTTATGTGGTATACCTTACATACATGCTTAGTACAATGACGCGTGGAGAAAAAATAGACCATGTAGAATATGCTGCAAAAATGAATAGTGGAGACTATGACGACGATGATGATAACGGTAAAAAATCTATCGTAAAAAGTTCCATAACCTGTGATTTAGAGCATCTAGTTGGTGGAAATAAAGATTTAAAAGGTTCTACCGCTTGGCCATTGCTTATCATTTCTACAATGGTAATTGCCTTATCATGTTACTTCTTAGTATTAGCTTGCGAGTGGTTGGGTAGTGATGTTTACCACGTTCCTTACCTTGGTGATTTTCACGGATTAGATATTCCAATAATGTTTGTTGCTTTGATATTGGCTGCAGCGGCATCAAGTATTCCTGATACCATTATCTCAATGAAGGATTCAAAAAAAGGAAACTACGATGATGCCATTTCAAATGCCTTGGGGAGCAACATGTTCGATATTTGTTTTGCTTTAGGTTTTCCTTTGTTTTTGTTTACCTTAATTCACGGTCCAATAAACATGACCCAAGAGGTGATTGATCAAAGTAGTGAATTAAGAATGATATTACTATTGTTAACCATAGCCACGTTTTTTGTATTTATTTCAGGTAAATACATGGGCAAAGCAAAAGCCTTCATCCTTGTTGGAATGTACGTGATTTTTGCTTTATTTATTGTGGGTAGAAGCAATGGAAACCCAATAAGTTTAGCCATTGCTGAGTGGATGCGAAATATTGTAAACTTCTTGGTTTTTTGGGCTTAGTAGCCTATTTCGCGTTTTTCAAAATTATCTCTGCTATTTCTTCTCCTATTCTATCTTGAGCTTCAATTGTTGCTGCACCAATATGAGGAGTTAAAGAAATTTTTGGATGTTTTAAAATGTCTTCTCTTGGGGTAGGCTCGTTTTCAAAAACATCTAGTGCAGCTGCGGCCACTTTGCCTGAATTTAGCCCTTCTAATAAGGCATCTTCCTCAATTACGCCACCTCTAGAAAGGTTCACTAAAATTAACCCATCTTTTAAGAGTTCAATTTCTTGTTTTCCTATTACTGCGCTACCGTCAGATTGTTTTGGAACATGCAACGAAATGAAATCACTTTTAGTTAGCACCTCCTTCATAGAAGTGGTATTAATATCCACTTTTACCTCTTCATCTCCAACAGGCACCTTAATAATTGCTTGTGGCACGTATGGGTCTGAAGCAATAACCTTCATTCCTAATCCAAGTCCGTATTTCGCTGTGTACTGCCCAATTCTGCCTAAACCAATAAGTCCAAGTGTTTTTCCTCTGAGCTCAGTTCCTTTGCCATAAGCCTTTTTAAGGGTTTTGAAATTACTTCCCCCTTCAATAGGCATTTTTCTGTTTGCATCGTAAACAAATCGCGTTAAGCCAAACAAATGAGCAAAAACCAATTCAGCTACAGATTGAGAAGAGGAAGCAGGCGTATTAAAAACGAAAACTCCCTTTTCTCTGGCATAATCTACATCAATATTATCCATACCCACGCCGCCACGGCCAATCATCTTTAAATTAGGACAAGCATCTATTACTTCTTTTCGTACAGTAGTTGCACTTCTTACAAGCACAACTTCGTAATTTTCGGAGTTAATGGCATTAATTAATTGATCTTGTTCTACTTTATCAGTAATTACCGTATGGCCGGCATCTTCTAAAATTTCTTTTCCGATGGGAGCAATACCATCATTTGCTAATATTTTCATGTTATCCTTTTGTTCTTTCTAATTCTTTCATTAAATCAACTAATACTTGTACGCTTTCTATCGGCAATGCATTGTACATTGATGCCCTATATCCACCTACAGATCTGTGGCCTTTAATACCACTAATGCCTGCAGCTTTCCACATTTCGTCAAATGTAGATTTTACATCTTCGTTACCAAGCAAAAAGGTGGCATTCATGTTAGAGCGATCTTCTTTTGCAACAGGCCCCGCAAACAAACTGTTTCTGTCAATTTCTCCGTAAAGCAAATCTGCTTTTTGTTGATTTATCTTTTCTATCCAACTTACTCCGCCATTTTTCTTTAACCATCTTAGGGTAAGCATGGCTACATATACTGAAAATACTGGAGGCGTATTGTACATTGAGTCTTTTCTAATTTGTGGTCCAAGATCTAACATTACAGGAATATCTCTGCCTGTTTTTCCGTAGGAGTCTTTTTTTACAATGTATAAAGTAGCTCCCGCAGGACCTAAATTCTTTTGAGCACCTGCGTAAATCATGGTAAAATCTGAAACGTTGATGGTTCTTGAGAATATGTCTGAAGACATATCACAAATCAATGGAATATTGGAGGTTGGGAAGTTTTTAAATTGTGTACCGAAGATGGTATTGTTGGAGGTAAAGTGCAAGTAATCTGCATCTGTAGGCACCTCATAATTTTTAGGGATGTAGCTAAAATTTTTATCTTCTGAGCTTGCAATAATATCTGCAGCTCCAAGTCTTTTAGCCTCCTTAGCAGCTTTACCTGCCCAACTTCCTGTGTTTATGTATGCTGCTTTGTTTTTTAAATAGTTAAAGGCTGCAATAGAAAATCCGAGTGAGGCACCACCTTGCAGAAATACAACATCATATCCTTCGGGTACGTTAAGCACTTCTTTTACAAGATTTCTTGCCTCTTCCATTACTTCAACAAACTCCGGACTTCTGTGGCTCATTTCAAGAATGGATAAACCAACTCCGTTAAAATCTATAACACTTTGAGAAGCTTCTTGAAACACTTCTTGTGGCAAAATGCATGGTCCTGCGCTGTAATTATGAATTTTCATTGAATGAATTTTTGGCGAAATTAAAAACTATTTGCGGTTGATTATGATGTAGCAATATTAACTGAGGTTTACCTTTTATTTTGGTGAATTTAAATTGAGTTTATTTTTTCTTGGATCGATGTAGTTTTCCATTGTATTTGGGCTACGAGCATCTACATCTTCAACAAAATTCCAAACCCCTTTTGATAATTCAAAGCCATCAAAGCTTAAATCAGGACCATAAAACTCAAAAATACTTTCTGCACCTTCTTGAAATGGAGCCAAATGATCGAAAATGATTAATTCTGCTTTTTCATTGTACTTCAAAGACATATTGGCCCTTTCAGAGTATTCAAAAACAACCCTGCTTTTTTGATTGCCTTTATATTTAAATACAATTTGATCGAATCGTACAAAACCCTTTTCATCTATCCTGAAGGCGTCAATTACTTTTTTAGTGGTAAAGTCGTTATGGCCGTCCCAACCTAAAACAGTGTAATAAACTTCCTTTTTCAATTTTACAGGAATTACCTCATAATAAAGGGCGCCAAACCAATTGTTTTGGTCTAGCTTTTTATATTCTACATCATATAATTTATCCGATTGGTCTGTAAAAGCAATAACTCTTTCTGTTGGGTGATGAGCCATTATTGCAAAGTATTTGAATTCACCCTCTGCTAATCCAACATTCCAACAAAACAAATCGAATACTTTATCGGGTGAGGTTAACCTGGCAAAGTAAGGAATGGAATCGAAGGGTGATTTTTTCCAATCTGAGGTTTCAAGAAATTCAATAAGTGTTGTTTTAAAAGCTCTATTAATACTTAGAATTTCCTCGTTAGTTAAGTTTTCGTTTAGGGCAGCTTTCCTGAGTTGTTTAAGAGAATCTAAGGAGATAGCTTGGCTATAACCTTGTATGCTAAACAAAACAAAAAAGCAAAGTTGGAGAAGGGGTTTCAACATAAAACAAATTTCAAAAAAAAAGGGTCAACAAAAATGTGACCCTTTTTAATTTCTTAGCATTTACAGGTGCATAAACTCCTTTTTCTTAAGCAATTCGTCTTCAGACTCTCTATGGTCAGGGTCATCTACACAACAATCAACGGGACAAACTGCTGCACATTGTGGCTCGTCATGAAAACCTACACATTCGGTGCATTTATCGGTAACGATGTAGAAAACGTCCATTTCTTTTGCTTCGTTCTCCTCATCAGCATTAGCTGCATTTCCATTAACTAGGGTAATATCTCCGGTAAGCGAGGTACCATCAGCGAATCGCCAATTTTCCCCTCCTTCGTAAATTGCATTATTAGGACACTCGGGTTCGCAAGCTCCGCAGTTTATACATTCATCAGTGATCATTATTGCCATAACAGAAGCATTTAAATTATTTTCGCCGCAAATATAAAACCGGCAAAGTGATTATCCCCCGAAAACAGCGAATAAATGCATTTGTTCATCTTGGAAAATTCTTAAATGAGTTTTTATCTTCAAAAAACTTGTTTGAACCTGAAGAAAAAACCTTTGCACAGTTGAGTTTGGCTTGTGTTAAGTCTAACCAAAAAAACGGATGGTTTACTGAAGTTGAGATTAGACGTGCACTTACAGGAATTACCTATTTACTAGAGGAAGAAAAGCTTAATAATTGGATAAATGATTACGATTCAGATCCGGCACAACCCAACCAAATAGGTGTAATTACAGCAGGAAATATTCCTGCAGTTGGTTTTCATGATTTTTTAAGTGTACTTATTTCAGGAAATGTTTTTTACGGCAAATTATCAGAACAAGATAAATTTCTGTTGCCTGCTTTTACTAATATTTTGATAGATCATTCTACCGAATTTAAATCGTTTATTCAGTTTGAAGATGGACAATTAAAAGGAGCTGATGCTTACATTGCCACAGGAAGTAATAATACTGCTAGGTATTTTGAGTATTACTTTGGGAAGTATCCTAACATTATTAGAAAAAACAGAACTTCAATTGCAATATTAGAGAATGGCGTTACCAATAAAGAGATTGAAGCTTTGGGAAAAGACATTTTTTGGTATTACGGATTAGGTTGCAGAAATGTAACTAAACTCTACCTTGAGAAAGGGTTTGAACTAAACAGAATTTTTGAGGCTTTTTTACCTTTTGCTTATATAATGGAAAATAAAAAATATGCCAATAATTACATCTACCATCAATCCATTTATTTAATGAGCCAAGAGAAGCTATTAGATAATGGATTTTTGAATTTGCGCCCGCATGAAGATCTTACTTCTCAAGTAGGCGTTTTACATTACGAATTCTTTGAAAATAAAACTCAACTAAACGAAGAGTTATCGCAAAAAGCCAATCAAATTCAAGCCATAGTTAGCAGGAACAATGTGCCTTTTGGGAAGGCCCAACAACCTGAATTAACTGACTATGCAGATGGTGTAAATACTTTAGATTTTTTGGCTAATTTAGCCCTCCGTTAATAAAATGTTAATTAAAGCCACTTGAAGGTAGGTCCCATTTTTAAGTTCCTTTCACCTCTTCTACTCCTGCTAATTTTTCCAACTATCTCTAAATCACAGTTTTGGACAGAAGGTTTTGGAAACGGTTGTAACAAGGGGGATACAGCAAACCAGCATGTTACGGTAAACGGAACGTGGACCACTACTGCTGTGGGTACCAATGGAAATACCAACCACGTTTGGTATATAAGTTCTGCTTCAGCCCAATCTGCATCTGCTACTTTATGCGATCAAAATTGTTCTACCACTGGTACCAATACCAATAAATCGTTACATATTTCAAATAAGGCTATAACTATAGGGGCTCCTGTTAATTTAAATATCCCTGCCGATTCAGCTGCCTTTTTTGTTCCGGGAGGGTTAACTGCTTTTGGCGTAAATACAGCCACAAGCCAAAGGGTAGAGTCACCTACGATTAATTGTACTGGTGAGAGTAACATTTTCATACAATTCAACTACTTTGAAGGCGGTATTGCGCCAAATGTAAATGCCACTTTAGCTTATTTTGATGGAGCAAATTGGATTTCAATTTTTGATATGCCAAAAACATCAAATCCCAATTGTGGAACATTGGGAGAGTGGAGCCAAACTAATTTGATTGCTCTTCCGGCTAGTGCAGATAATAACCCTAATGTTAAAATTGGTTTTTTGTGGGAAAATAACAACGGTACTGCAACAACTCCTGAGTTTTCTTTCTCTGCAGATGATATCAATTTATTCTCGAGTACTTCGCCACCACCAATTCCTCCCGTAGTAAACTTTACAACAATACCTTCCCCTGTAACCCCAATTTGCGATGGAGGCTCAATAACATTCCAAGATTTAAGTTTAGGTGCAGACTCTATTTTATGGTCATTTCCCGGAGGTTCTCCTTCAAGCAGTAAAGCCTCAACTCCGGTAGTAACTTATAATACCGCAGGAACATACAATGTAACTTTAACAGCTTTTAATAGCAATGGAACATCTGATTCTACAGCTGTTAACTTGGTAACCGTAAATTTCTGCTCAGGCGCTCCGAGTGCCAATTTTAATGCTTCAGTAACCACAATATGTAGAGGTGATTCAATAAACTTTTTTGATCAGAGTTCAGGTTTTCCTACTAAATGGTCTTGGTTTTTTCCGGGTGCTACAAATTTCGATTTTGACACAGTACAAAACCCCGTTGGTGTTGTATATGATACCGTTGGCCTATTTGAGGTTACTTTGGTAGTTGAGAATGGAGCAGGTCAAGATTTTATCACCAAAAAGAATTACATCAGAGTAAACGACTGCCCGGCTCCAATTGCCGATTTTAGAGTTGTTAGAAATAGAGATACAGTTTGCGTTGGGGATATTGTTACATTCCAAAATCTAAGTCAGTTCGCTGATAGCACCCTTTGGCTTTTTAACGGTGCCGATTCATTTAACATTGAAAACAGAAACAGACCAATTGCAATTTACAATACACCTGGAGTTTACGATGTTTCGGTTGTGGTGGCTAACACTTATGGTGTAGATTCAAAAAATGATACTTCTACCATTACAGTTCTAGAGTATCCAACCGTAGATGCCGGTGTAAATCAATTTATCTATTCGGGTGAAAAAACTTTGCTTAATGCAGATGGTACCACTGAGTTTTTCTATTGGGAGCCCAGGGATATGCTTTCTTGCTACCTCTGTAGAGACCCTCAAGCTTTTCCTGAAGAAACCACTACTTTTTACGTGATTAATTATTACGATAATGAGGCCGTTTGTCAAGTAATGGATTCATTAACGATAACAGTAGAGGAAGCCTTCTTTGCAGGAGTTCCTGATATTTTTTCTCCTAACCTAGATAACAACAACGATAGGTTATTTGTAATGGGTAATGGTATTTATGCATCTGATTTAAAGATTTTTAACCGCTTTGGAGAAATGATTTATGAATACACTCCTGAAGTGCCTTATTGGGATGGAACACATAGAGGTAGGGAAGTAGAACCGGGCGTTTACACCTACGTAGCTAACGTTCAATTCATAAATGGAGAAACCGAACTGTTAAAAGGAACAATTACTTTGGTGAGATGAGGTGGTTAAAAAACATATTGTTTTTAATTCTTGGTTGCTCTTCAACTGCTGCTTTTGCTCAGCAAGACCCTATTTACACTCAAGTACACATGGCGCCTATTACCTTAAACCCTGCCGCCGCAGGAGTTTTTTATGGTGGTTACAGGCTTACATCGAACTTTAGGCAGCAATGGGCAAGTGTTACACAGCCTTATACAACTATGCAGGTTTCGTTTGATAAACCAATTATTGATAATATTTGGGTAAACGATTTTGTGGCTGTTGGAATTACCGTAGCAAGTGATAATGCAGGAGTTTCTAACTTTATGGATAACATGGCTAAAATTATGGTTAGCTATGGAAAAGCCCTAGACCCGAGAGAAAAACACTTTGTAACAGTAGGTTTTGAGGGAGGGGCGTCACAAAAATCAATAACTTTTTCAGGATTAAATTGGGAAAGTCAATTTGCCCGTGTCGATTTTGACCAAGCTCTTCCCACAGGAGAACCTTACATTGATGAACGAGCAAACTCAGGAATTGCAGTTATTCACCCCGATTTTGGATTAGGGCTTCACTATGTTTACAATAATGAGTCAACACAATTATTAAGAGCAGGCTTTAGTATGCAACATATTACTCGACCTAGTTATGAAATTTTAGGTCAAGAGGTTAATGTGTTTAGGCGAATTAACTTCCATGCAGACTTTAAAGGTAAACCAAGTGGAAGTACCTTGGCATTTTGGCCTAAAGTAATTTATAGTATTCAAGGGCCTCACCGCATGTTGTTTATTGCTTCTGATTTTCATTGGTTGTTGCAACAAGCAGGAAATATTACCGGTAGTGTAAAAGAAGTTTCTTTTTCTCTTGGTCCATATTACCGACATAGAGAAGGAATGGGTTTACAAACACGATTACAGGTAGGTGGATTAACGTTTGGCGCTGCATACGATTTCAATTTAAATCAATTAAGAACAGCTTCTAACTTTCAAGGAGGGCCTGAAGTGCTTGTAACATATCAAGGCGGGTTTAAGAAGGGTAGGAGAGAAAAACACGACCACAAAAGATTTGAGTGGAGGTATGATTAATATTACAAATCTTATTACTCAGGTTTAAATTCATAAGCTCCAACATCTGGTTTTCCATCACTTCTTGCGTGTTCACGAATGTCAAGGTTTAGGTTTCCCATGATGTTTGCATCTCCTTTATCTATAGCCAATGAAAATTCATGAATGTCAAAATCAAATTCACTTGGATCTTTAAATAAAGCGTTCATCGAAACACCATCAACAATAACATTGGTGGCGGGTAGAAAAACATTTTTAAAATTATCAGGTAAGGAATCTATTTCCGTTTCTGTTCTTAAAGCGCAACTCTCAAACAAATAGTCGAATCCCGTTGCTTCATCAAAATCAAAATTTATTTCTTCTTCTTGCGTTCCAAAAATGATGGAATTCCCAAAATAAGCTTGATCCATCTTGTTATAAACATCGTTATCAAATAAATCTTCATAGTAATTAGTCATTACCAAAAGAGGATCTCTTCTTGTGCCACTACTCCAATAATTGGCAAAAGTGCAGTGGGTAAATCTGTAATCTCCTCCTCCCAATAAGGCGAGGTTATTAGTTCCGCAATTTGAAATTACGGT
>JAAZVO010000210.1 GCA_018623405.1 Crocinitomicaceae bacterium | reverse complement strand
GGCCAAATTTTCCTTTAAAAATGGTTAACCTAAGTACGTTGTAGATATATGTATTGCCTTTTATTACAAGCAATGCATGACCTGCCGCCAACATGGCAAGTATTAAGGAGCTAACAGCAATAAATCGGAGCATTTATTCGAATTTGAATTCGAACAAAGTTGCCATATTTTGCAATAGGGTATCTTTTACCATTTGCATATCCACTTTATGGCCAAGTTCTTTTTCAATAGAAGTTACCGCTTTATCTTCTATACCACACGGTATAATGTTATCGAAATAAGAGAGCTTATTATTTACGTTTAAGGCTATACCATGCATTGTTACCCACCTTGATGTTCTTATACCCATGGCGCAAATTTTTCTGGCTTGCGGTTTATCTGCATCTATCCAAACGC
Source organism: Crocinitomicaceae bacterium (assembly GCA_018623405.1). Lineage (GTDB taxonomy): Bacteria > Bacteroidota > Bacteroidia > Flavobacteriales_G > Salibacteraceae > JAAZVO01. Next base: position 4,620 of record JAAZVO010000210.1, on the reverse strand, counting down.
CTGTATAGCCATCGTATCTTCCGGCTGTAATTCCTAGCTTTTGAAGGGTAAGGATAACGGCCTCCTCCAAAAACCTAAGGTACTTATGAATATCAGTGAAAAACTGCTCTAAATCAAAAATTGGATACATCACTAATTGGTCTGGACCATGATGTGTAATATCTCCACCCCTATTGATTTTATAAAATGAAATTCCTTGTGCTTCTAATTGATTGGCAGATAGCTTTAGGTTTTCAATGGAGCCACTTTTTCCAAGGGTATAAACCGGTGGATGTTCACAAAAAACAATCCAATTTTTACGATAAATGGAAGGGCTATCATGAGATTTTCTTCTTTTAATTTTTTCGTTAACAATGCGCTTATTCAATCCTTCTTGAAAATTCCAACACCTTTTATAATCTACAAGGCCAATATCTAAAACAGAAACCGAAGGTTTCAATCTTCAATGTCTTTTAGTTTTTCTTTCAAGTTTTCAATTACCCGCACCTCAACCGGGTCTATTTGTTTAACCTCTGCTAAAAAAACGGATAACCAATCGCCAAAGTAGATTAGGTAAAAAGCTTTTTGCAACTGAGAATTTCCCTTTGCAAAAACATGAAAAATATTGCCACAGTATGGCTTGGTAACTCCTTCTACATAATTTAACCTGTGCTGGTTTCTGCTGTATTCATCTCCTGTTTGAAGAAAAATGATGGAGTACTTTTCATTTTTGCTTCTCCAGCCAACAATTTCGTTGTGGTTTAACTCAGGCACTACATGATGCCAAGCCAACATTTTTGCATTTTCATTAATTTGTTGCCTAAGCCTTACAGCCAAGCCTTCAAGGGTGTCTTCAGCATAAATTATGGGTAAGGTGTTGTAAAGTTGCTTGGCCATAATTTCAGCTTCCTCACAAATTTGTTGCTTTTGGGCTTTTAAGAAAGACGCTATTTCGGGTAACTCCTTTAAATGTTGCTCAGCAATTAAACCCAATTTTGCGAAAAGGCCAATTAGCTGTACAAATGGATAGGCAAAAGCAGCTCTAGGTGGTAATCCGCCGGGTATTTCGATACAATCGAAGTTGTTTTGAACTGCAGCTTCCTTTAGTTTGCCTCCTGAAGTTATGCCAATAACTTTTGCCCTCTTTTTAAGAGCAATATTTAAGGCCGACATAGTTTCTTCTGTATTACCGGAGTAAGAACAAGCAACCAACAAAGTTTTTGAGCTAACAAACTCAGGCAAAAAATAGCCCTTATTAATTATTACAGGCAGCTTTAATTCATTTTCGAACAGCTTTGAGAAAATGGTCCCTCCAATTCCGGAACCTCCTAAACCTGTTATTACAATGTTTTCTATACCTTCAAAGTTTCCATTGAGTTCAACTTGATTGGCTATTTGAAGCGACTCCAAAATATTATTGGGGAAGTTTTCTACTAATTTTTTCATGTTATAAAAAGATAACTTTTCTTGTAACGGTTTTTCCTGAATCTGGTTCTAATTTTAATACGTAAACCCCCTTAGGAATAAAACCCCTTTGAATTGAGAAAAAGCTTTTAGCAGTGGTGCTTTTTACACTTTGTGAGGCAACAATATTTCCTTTCAGGTCGGATAAGGTAAGGTTTAAATCTTGTGTTAAGTTTTCTAGTTTAATGCGTAAATCTCCAAAACTTGGGTTAGGGAATATACCAACATTTATATCTAATTCTTTAATATTTGGAACATAAGAAAAGCTTGGATTAGATATTTCTATGATTTTATCATCATCGGGCTGAACTACTAAAGCTCCATTAGGCTCATTGTTAGAAGTTGAAAGGTATATTTTACCGTTTGGACTCACAAAAACTTCTCTTATTCTGCCAAAATCAAGTTTTAGAAATTCATCTTCATGGGTTGCTGCAGTGCCATCGTTATTTAAGTGCACTACGCCAAGTCTTTTATCCTTTAAAAAGCCGATTAATATGCTGTTTTGCCATTCAGGAATAGAAGGGTGGTTAAAGTATTGAATTGCACAAGGTGCATCGGTTGGAGTCCACACCCAAAGAGGCTCTCTTACATTATTCTGGTCACAAAAATTTTGTTCTGAGGGTAAATCACAAAAACCTTCCATTTCAGGCCATCCATAATTACGTCCTGCTTCAATAATATTTAGCTCATCGTCTTGTGAGGTGCCGTGCTCTGCCGAATACAACCAACCGTTTGATGCCAAATGCAACCCTTGCGGGTTTCTATGCCCAAAAGAATATGTGTAATTCCCAAAGGGATTTCCCTCTGCGGGTTCGCCATCAATGGTTAATCTCAAAATTTTTCCTGCTAATGAGCTTTGGTCTTGTGGTAGATTGCTGTCATAAGCATCTCCTGTGGAAAGATAAAATGTTTTGTTGTCTTCAAAAACTATTCTTGATCCAACATGCGATTCATTTCCGGGAATATTAGGCAGTAAATGCAAAGAATCTACAAAGGTTTTGCTTATGGTAGAATAGGTAAACCTAGTGAGGCGAGCGTTGTATAAATCTGTGGTGTAATGGCAAAAAACATAAGGAACGATAGGAAATTGTGGATGCAATGCCATTGCGTGCAACCCTGAATTATCAGTTGACTGATAAACCGTAGGAATTTGAAATATTAATTCTATTTCACCTGTTTCAATGTTAAGCCTACTAATTTTTCCATCTCGTTCAGAAAACCAAAGTCTCCCATCAGCATCCATATCAAAATCCCAAGGAATAAAAAGGTTATCAGCTATAACTTTTGCTTCTAAGGTAGTATTACCAATCGAAAAACTTACTTGAGCAAAAGAGCTTAAGGAATAAGCGAAAATTAATATAAGGATAGCAACTCTCAATGCACAAATATTTTTTGAGGTTTGATTAAACCATCAGAGGTTTTTAGCAAATAAATTCCCATAGAAAATCCATCAAATGAAAAATTACCACCTTGGTTAAGTTGAAATTGCTTTACAAGATTACCCCCCAAATCAAATACACTAATATTTTGAATATTTGAAGAGATGTTATAAACTCTGTTTCCAAAAACCCTTAAAGCGGTCCTTTGGTATTCCAATTCTTTAGTAGAAGAGAAAACACCTTCTAACAACTCAACAATTCTATCGTCATTTGGCTTTGGCTCCCCATAAACATCTTTATTAGAGGTAACTGCAAAAATTCTTCCTGAAGGAGAAACCAAAATATCTCTAATTCTTCCTATTCCTGAAAGATCAATTCTTTTTTGGCTTACTATACTGTCTTGAGTTGCGTTTAATGTAAGCACATGTACCGCCTGATCTTTTAAAGTTGCTACTAAAAGGCTGTTATCCATATCTGGAAAGTTGCCATTTTCATAAAAGGCAATTCCACTAGGCGCAATTGTTGGCGTAAAGGCAGTAAGCGGTTCTTTTATGTTATGTTGATTGTAAAGTGCTTCGTTTCCTTGTTCTTTCATACCACTTACCAAAGGCCATCCAAAGTTTCTGCTTTGTTCTAAAAGATTTATTTCATCATCATTAAAAGAGCCGTGCTCTGAAATAATAAGATTACCGTTTGGCGTTTTACAAATTCCTTGAGGGTTTCTATGCCCAAAAGAATAAATAGCATCGGTGCCATTTCCCGGAGTTCCATCTAATTGGTAAAACAATATTTTACCTGCAGTAGATTGCAGGTCTTGCGCTAAGTTTTCATTTTGATTATCTCCTGAGGTTAAATAAATAAAGCCATTATCAATTAGGAGTCTTCCACCTAAATTGGCATTTTTAGAAAGAATAGAATCTACAAGAATTTCTTCACTCTCCAATTTTGCTGTTTGAGGATTGTACGAAAAAGTAGATACTCTTTTGTAGATGTTAAAATCTTCATCGTAGATGGTATAAGCTAAATAAACCTTATTGGATGAAGAAAAATCAGGGGCAAGTTGCATTCCCATTAATCCCGCTTGATTTTCGGCTGCAACATTTTGAAGAGTTAAAAGCTCAAACACTTCTTGGGTGTTAAGATCAACCATTTTTACCTTCCCTTTAAGTTCCGTAAAAATCAAAGTGTCTTCTCCAAACCATTCAATATCCCAAATAACCTCATGATTATCTGTAATGGTTTGGTATTCGGTTGATTGGGCAAAGGCAAAAAATGGAAAAACCAACAGAAAAAAGCCAATGATACTTTTCATAAGCCGCCAAATTTAAGAATAATGCTTTCTCAAGAACCTTAAGGCAATTGTATTGGTTATCTTTGTCGACCTATAAAATTTAGGCTATGGAAAGAGTTTTTTCAGAGCAAGAACAGGTAAGACGAGATGCTTTGAGCACCATCAAAAAAATGGGTATTGAGCCCTACCCTGCTGAAATGTTTGAGGTAAACACCTCAGCCGTTGAGATCAAGAAAAATTACGTCCCTGAAGAAAATGAAATTAAAGATGTAAAGCTTGCCGGACGCATTATGAGTAAAAGAATTATGGGTAAAGCATCTTTTGCTGAAATACAAGATGCTACCGGTAGAATTCAGATTTACGTTAACCGAGATGAAATATGCCCAAACGAAGACAAAAGTCTTTACAACGAACTTTTTAAAAAGCTACTTGACATTGGCGATTTTATTGGTATTACCGGCTATGTTTTTAAAACTCAAGTAGGTGAAACGTCAATTCACGTTACTT
>JAAZVO010000209.1 GCA_018623405.1 Crocinitomicaceae bacterium | reverse complement strand
TTAAAGCAGCTTTTTGCTCCATTAATCTTTTAATTTTTTACGTTTTACAATAAACCAAGGGTTCAATAAATTCTCTTTGTTGTAGGCTAATCTTTCACCGGTTTCATGGTTCAAAACCAACATTCCTGCTCCTTCGGCAATAGCTTGACCTGCAGCGGTATCCCACTCCATAGTGGGTGCAAACCTAGGGTAAACATCTGCTTTTTTTTCAGCCACTAAGCAAATCTTTAAAGAGCTGCCCATTGAAATTACTTCAACTTCTTTGTAATTCTTTTTTAATTTGTTGATGTATTCTTCGGTTTCAGGTGACATATGAGACCTACTTCCCACCGCTGTAAATGGTCTATCCACCTTAATTTTTCTTAATCTTTCACCCTTTAAAATTAGGCTTCCTAGAATATCAAAATCTTCATAATTTTCTATTGCAAAGGCTGTTTTACCCAAGTAACCTATGTACATCCTATTTTTTGCAGGCAAATAAATTACCCCCATAATTGGATAGTTTTTATCCATTAAGGCGATATTCACCGTAAACTCTCCATTGCGTTTAATAAACTCTATTGTGCCATCTAAGGGATCTACCATCCAAAAGTATTTCCAAGACTTTCTTTTTTTGTAAGGAATAGATTTACCCTCTTCGCTTAAAATTGGAAATTTTGTTTTTTCCAACATTTCAGTAATAACCTCATTTGCATTTTTATCTGCAATAGTTAATGGAGAATTGTCTTCTTTATGTTCTACTTCAATTTCTTGTTCATAAACCTTCATTATTTCATCACCACCTTTTTTGGCGGCCCTAATGGCGGTTTCTAATAGGGTAAAAAATTCGAGATCTTGCATATTAATATGAATTTCCACCGGCAATAGGTGAATCTATAGGGTGCCAAGTGGTTTTTACTTCTTGTAAATCTAAAATGAGATAAGGCGTTTTTCCTTTTTCGGGTAACTGGTTATATTGAAAGATTCGCTTTACATTATTTGGTGCCGCACTTTCAATTTCTAACCTTTCAGCTTCAGTGAGGTTTATTGAAACAATTGCGTTTACATCCATGTGTTTTGCGGCATGTGAAATCAACTCAGAGATATTTCCTGTCAAAATATTTACTACTCCTGCAGAAAGATCTGATGTTGCTAATGTTTCGGCAAGGGTAATCACATATGGAGCAGTATTAGCACTTGAAATATTTACAATTGTATTACCGCCAACTATGGCAGATAAAACAGCATTTAAATAGTCGGAAAAATTAACATCCTCTCCGAAAATATTAATTACAACCCCTGTTGGCTCATATACTGAAAAATTGAAATAATTGCCTGAAACTGTGTTTACGCTGCTAAAAACTTGTTGATACTTATCCGCCCAACCTGCATAATACACTGCTGCATCTATTGCTTCATTTAGCTCTGCTTTTGCTTTACCATTTGGGGTGCCTTGTTTAATCAATAGTTGTTCGAACTCAACCCTTCTACTTTCGAGCATTTCTGCAATTCTGTACAAAATTTGAGAACGGTTAAAAGCTGCTCTATTATTCCATGCAGTTTGAGCTTTCCTTGCTGATTCAACTGCATTTCGTAAATCTTTTCTTGAGGCTCTGCAGGCATTTGCCCAAAAGGCACCATCTTTATCAATAACTTTTAAGAACCTACCCGATTCTGTTCTTGGAAACTGTCCATTGATAAATAACTTATATGTTTTTTGAACTTCCAATCTTGTTGCCATCAATCAAATTTTACATAAGCTGATAATCCGTGTAATCCACCTTCTCTTCCAAAGCCACTTTCCTTGTAACCTCCAAAAGGTGATGAGGGATCGAATTTATTATAGGTATTTGCCCAAACTACACCCGCCTTTAAATTTGTGGTAAGGTGAAAAATTTTCGAACCCTTATCAGTCCAAACTCCTGCAGATAATCCATAAGGTGTATTATTGGCCTTTTGAATAACCTCATCCAAAGTTCTGAAGGTTTGGATAGCTAAAACAGGCCCAAAAATTTCTTCTTTAGCAAGCCTACTGCTTTGCGCTACATTTGTAAATAATGTTGGCTTACAGAAGTAACCTGACTTAGGCATTTTACAATTAGGCTGATACATTTCTAAGCCTTCTTGTTGCCCAATTTTTAAATACTTGTCTATTGTTTCAAGTTGCGTTTTTGAGTTTATAGCGCCTATATCTGTATTCTTATCTAAGGGGTCACCAACAATAAGAGAATCTATTCGCCATTTGAGCTTTTGCATTACCTCTTCATAAACAGGTTCTTCTACAAAAAGCCTTGAGCCTGCGCAGCAAACATGCCCTTGATTAAAATAAATTCCATTCACAATTCCCTCCACCGCTTGATCTATCGCGGCATCTGTAAAAATTATATTAGCGGCTTTTCCTCCTAACTCTAAGGTTAGTTTTTTTCCTGTACCTGCAACTGCTTTTTGAATAAACTTCCCAACTTCGGTTGAACCCGTAAAGGCTATTTTCTGAACATCTTTATGCTCAACTATAGCTGCTCCTGTTTTTCCTGCACCGGTAATAATATTTACTACTCCATCAGGCAAGCCAGAATCTTTTATAAGTTCGGCTAATTTTAATGCTGTTAATGGTGTTGTTTCGGCAGGTTTTAAAACAATTGTGTTACCACAAGCAAGAGCAGGTGCTATCTTCCAAGCAGCCATCAACATAGGAAAGTTCCAAGGAATTATTTGCCCCACAACACCAATAGGCTGAGGTGTTCTATTCGGAAAAGCAAATGACAATTTATCTGCCCAACCTGCGTAAAAGAAAAAATGAGCAGCTGCAAGCGGAATATCAATATCTCTTGATTCTCTAATAGGTTTTCCTCCGTCTAGAGATTCAATAACTGCAAATTCTTTTGCCCTTTCTTGGATTAGCCTAGCAATTCTAAAAATGTATTTGCCTCTTTCAGAAGCTGTTAATTTTTGCCACTCAGGTAAAGCTTTTTGTGCAGCTTTAACCGCTTTATCTACATCTTTTTCAGAAGCTTCAGCCACTTTGGCCAATTCTGTTTCTGTAGCTGGGTTTAAAGTAGAAAAATATTTTCCTGAAGAAGGTTTTAACCATTTCCCTCCAATGAATAAATCATATTTGGATTTTAGTTCAACATGGTCTGCAGTTTCAGGAGCCGGAGCATAATCCCAAAAACCTTCAAAACTTAGCTTGTTATATTTTTCCGTTTGTTTTGCCATGTTCTAGTCTATAGATATATAATCTTTGTTTTGGTACATACCTGATTGCTGTTTAAGTAGTTGCCTTACCACATCATTAGCTAAACTGCTTGCACCAAATCTAAACCATTGGTTAGAAAGCCAGGCATTGCCTAAAGTTTCCTTTACCATCACTAAATATTGCAAGGCTGTTTTTGCATTTGAAATACCTCCTGCCGGCTTCATTCCCACCATTTTTCCGGTAGCGAAAAAGTGATCTCTAATAGCCTCAAGCATTACTAGAGTAACTTCGGGGGTGGCGGCAGGTTGAATTTTGCCTGTTGAGGTTTTTATGAAATCTGCGCCGGCAGCAATAGCAATCTTACTAGCTAAGGCAACATTATTCAGAGTTACCAACTCTCCTGTTTCAAAAATAACTTTAAGCCGCGCTTTTCCATTACATAAAGATTTGATAGTAGCAATTTCATCAAAAACAAAATTGTGGTTACCTTGAAGAAACTCTCCTCTAGAAATTACCATATCAACCTCATCTGCACCCAGGTCAATAGCCATTTGTGTGTCAATCTTTTTTACCTCCAAATTAGATTGACCTGAAGGAAATGCTGTTGCCACGGCAGCCACCTTTACATCAGAACCCATCAAAGCCTTTTTGGCAATACCTACAAAATTTGGGTACACGCAGACTGCAGCCGTGGTAGGCAAATCGGGCAAATCATCATGTAAATGAAGTGCTTTGTAGCATAATTGTTTAACTTTTTGAGGAGTATCCTTCCCCTCTAGAGTGGTTAAATCAATCATACTAAGGGCTAACTTTAGGCCTGTTAACTTGGCTTCATTCTTAATACTTCTTTTTTGAAGTCTCGATACACGCTCTTGAATAGCAACCGTATCAATGGGTTTTATAGAAAATTCACTCAAAATTTTAGTGTGCATTTACAGGGTTCAAATATAGGAATATGAGATTAGCAATTTTGCATACTACAAATCGCATAAAACCGAGCCAATTGGTTACTTTTGCAAGCCCAAATGAAAGACGAGGGCCGAAATATTTTTTCCGTTTTTGATGAGTTACTTCAAAAAGATGACAAAGAAATTCTCTTGGGTCAAAAAGGACTAACCCTTTGGATGACGGGACTTTCAGGATCAGGCAAAACAACCATCGCAAAAATAGTTGAACGCAAATTGCACGAAAAAGGCTTTTTGACTCAAGTTTTAGATGGCGATAATATCAGAACGGGTATCAACAACAATCTAGGGTTTTCAGAACAGGACAGAAAAGAAAACATTAGAAGAATAGCTGAAGTTTCTAAGCTTTTTAATAATTGTGGAATCATCACAATCAATTGTTTTGTGAGCCCAAATATTGCTATTAGAGCTTTGGCCCAAGATATTATTGGAAAACAAAACTTTATTGAAGTTTTTATTAATACGCCTTTAGCTGTTTGCGAGCAAAGAGATGTTAAAGGCCTATATGCTAAAGCACGAAAAGGAGAAATAAAAGATTTTACAGGAATAAACGCTCCTTTTGAGCCGCCAACCAAACCATCAATTGAAGTGCCTACTGAGGGTAAATCCCCTCTAGAGAGTGCAGAACAAATTATAGAATTTATCTTACCAAAAATTTCGTTAACCGAATGAGATCATACAACTTAACACATTTAAAAGAGTTGGAAAGTGAATCAATTTATGTGATTCGTGAAGTTGCAGCTCAATTTGAAAACCCCGTATTGCTTTTCTCAGGAGGAAAAGACTCTATCGTGTGTCTTCATTTAGCAAGAAAAGCATTTTTTCCTGCTGCTATTCCTTTTCCTATTATGCATATTGATACCGGACATAATTTCCC
>JAAZVO010000023.1 GCA_018623405.1 Crocinitomicaceae bacterium | reverse complement strand
GAGAGGTTGGTTCCTTTGTTTTCTGGTGTAAAATCAATTAATTCTCTGATTATTAATAAGGTATGGCTTTTACCTTTTTTGGGTGCTATAAACTTTTCAATTTTATCAGTAAAAAATATGGCGCCAATCTTATCATTATTTTGAATAGCTGAAAAAGCCAAAACTGCAGCTATTTCGGTAAGTAACTCCCGCTTTGGTTGTTTCTTGGTGCCAAACTCTCCACTGCCACTTAAATCTATAAGCAGCATAACGGTAAGCTCTCGTTCTTCATCAAATACTTTTACATAAGTGTTATTTAGCCGAGCAGTTACATTCCAATCAATCTTTCTAATTTCATCTCCCGGAATGTATTCTCGCACCTCACTAAAGGCCATACCAGAACCTTTAAAGGCAGAGTGGTACTCTCCCGAAAAAATCTGATTACTCAGTCCACGGGTTTTTAATTCAATTTTTCTAACCCTTTTTAAAAGCTCTTTGGTATCCATTAAGGAACTTCTACCTTGTTTATGATTTCTGTTACTATATCTTTGGTGGTAATATTTTCTGCTTCAGCCTCATAGGTTAAGCCAATTCTGTGGCGCATAACATCTTTACAAATTGCCCTAACATCTTCAGGTATTACATAACCTCTTCTTTTTATAAAGGCGTAGGCTTTTGCGGCTTTTGCAAGGTTTATTGATGCCCTAGGCGAACCACCAAAGTTGATAAGGTTTTCAAAACTTTCTAGACCGTATTCTTTGGGTGTTCTTGAGGCGTAAACAATATCAACAATATATTGCTCTATTTTTTCATCCATGTAAACCTGCCTAACAATATTTTTTGCACTAATAATGTCTTCGGGCTTTAGTATGGTATTGGCCGTTGGCATTTCTTCTTTGCCTACATTTTGCCTGATAATTAGTTTTTCCTCTTCTTTTTTAGGATAATCAAGCACCACTTTTAGCATAAACCTATCAACTTGCGCTTCAGGAAGCGGATAAGTACCTTCTTGCTCTACAGGGTTTTGAGTTGCTAATACCAAAAATGGTTTTGGAAGAGTAAAAGTTTGTTCGCCAATGGTTACCTGCTTCTCTTGCATGGCTTCTAACAATGCACTTTGAACTTTGGCGGGTGCCCTATTTATTTCATCAGCCAACACAAAATTTGCGAAAATGGGACCTTGTTTAACTGAGAACTCATCTTTTTTCTGACTGTAGATCATTGTTCCAACCACATCAGCAGGGAGCAAATCAGGAGTAAATTGTACTCTTGAAAATTTTGCATGAATGGTATCTGAAAGTGTTTTAATAGAGAGTGTTTTGGCCAATCCGGGAACACCCTCAAGTAAGATGTGACCGTCTGAAAGTAAACCAATTAAAAGTCGGTCTACCATGTATTTTTGACCAACAATTACCTTATCCATTTCTAGTTTGATAAGGTCAACAAAACTGCTTTCTTTTTCAATCAGCTCATTTAACTGCCTAATATCAACCGAGGTACTTTCAGCAGTATTTTCCTTTGTCATTTCCATTTCCTTAGGGTTTGTTTTGAACACTCACAAAAGTGAAATAATCAAGTATTAACCATTCCTAACCGCTGTTAAATTATGTTAAGAACTTTTGAGTTGAATCCCTTGATTTTATTGGTGATACAGCTAGTTTTAAACCATCAAAATTAATACTATGAAATTAGCAGAGGCGATAGATTATGTAAGAGAGTTTCATGATGCATTTGGAATTAATAACGAGCATAAACCAACTGTAGAAGTTAGGGAGGAGGTAATTAACTTAAGGTATAAGCTGATGCACGAAGAAAACGAGGAGTATTTAGAAGCTGCCAAAAATGGCGACCTCGTTGAAGTTGCTGATGCATTGGGTGATATGCTTTACATTTTGTGCGGTACTATTTTGGCGCATGGCATGCAGCATAAAATTGAAGAAGTTTATACAGAAATTCAACGATCTAATATGAGTAAGTTAGGAGCAGATGGTAAACCTATTTATCGTGAAGATGGTAAAGTAATGAAAGGTGAAAACTATTTTAAGCCAAATATTGAAGGAATATTAAATAAGTAAAGTTCACTAGTATTTGCTAGCTAAATAGTAAAAGGGCTTTTGTATTCTTTAGTTTATAACCTAACTTTTACCACAACTTTTTAACTTCTGATGAAGTTTCTACCATAACCCCCGGCATGTGTAAATCATCAGGAAAGAATACGGCAAACATTCCTTGTTCCATTTTTATTAGAGAGGTAGGAGTATCGTAAAATGCGTAATCATTTTCCTCGTTTTTTTCTCTTGGCTGTTGATTGGTTAATGTTGTTACTCCTATGTGTTCTGAACCCGAAACCATGAATTGAATGTCGGCATATTTAAAATGGCTCTCCATAATTGCTTCAGAACTTGGTTTTGTGTTGTATGATTGAACAAGAGCAAATACATTATCATTTTCCTCAATAGGGTATTTACCGGTATTTAGCTCGGTTAAGTTTGTTTCTTTTAAGAACTCAAATGCCTTTAAAAACCTTTCGTTTAAGTTTTTATAAATTCCCGAGTTTTCAAGTTTATCGATAATCATGGTTTTAATTTGATTGGCCTAAATTAGGGTAATTTGAACCTCCGATAATCTTTAAAAATCAAAAAAGAAAAAAATTCTAGCCAATTTTTTCTAATTGATTTAAAACTTCTATAGCCTCAGCCATTTTAGCATCACCGGCTTTTCTATCGGTTTGTGATAAACGGTGGGCTTCTGCCATTAGCTTTTTGTATTTCGCATTAAGTTTTTCTTTCTCAGATTTTTGCTTAAATAATTCAAACATTGTTTTTATTTTAAGCAACAAGAAATATTCAAGAAGGTTGTTAAGCCAAAGGTTAATTGTTATTAATTATATCAAGGAATTTGCTTTTGTAGGAATCTGAAAAGGGGATGTAGTTGTCTTTTATTTTTATTCTTTTTCTCTCAATAGACTCTATTTTGTTTACAGATACCATAAAAGATTTTTGTACCCTACAAATTTTACTCGATGGAATATTTTTTTCGAATTCTGTAAAGGTTTGTAAAGTCATAATCCTTTTATTTTCTAGATGAATTCTGCGATAATCTCGCATTCCTTCAATAAATAATATATCTTCTAGGTTTACCTTTTCGAGTCTGTTTTCTGTTTTAATAAAAATATATTCTCTAGTACTTTTAATTGGTTTATCAAGGTCTTGAATTTTATCAATTGCTTGTAAAAAGCGCTCAAAGGTGTAAGGCTTTAAAAGGTAATCTGTAACATTTAATTCGTAGCCTTTAATGGCATATTCATCATAAGCCGTAGTAATAATAACATTGCCTTTAAAAGAAATACTTTCTAAAAGCTGAATTCCGGTAAGTTGGTCCATTTTGATATCTAAAAAAATCAAATCAACCTTGTTTTGCTTTAAATAAGCTAATCCATCTAATGGATTGTTAAACGCTTGCAAAAGCTGTAAATAACTCACTTTGGCAATATATCCTTTGGCGCGTTCTAGCGCCAAAGGTTCATCTTCAATTATTATACAATTTATTTTAGTCATGCTTAACTGCAAGTGTAACTAGATATTTATCTGATTTTTTATTGATGCTTAAGTTATGCTTTTTAGGATATAGAAGTTGTAATCTTTTTTGTATTAAACTATTTCCAAGTCCATTTGAAGCACTTATTTTATCTGAAGTTGCTGCATGAATGTTACTACACCTGAAAGTAGTTTCATCTTCTTTAATATTTAGCTCAATTTCAATAGCATTATCTAATTGTTTATCAGAGACATGCTTAAATGCATTTTCAATAAAGGGAATAAAAATCATTGGAGCTATAGTTCTACTTTCAGGTTCACCTTTAATTTTAAGTGATACAAAATTTGGGTTGGTGCTTCTTATTTTTTGAAGCTCTATGAATTTGTGGATATATTCTATCTCTTTGTTTAGTGAAATTTTAGGAGCTTTCGTTTCAAAAAGCATAAACCTCATAATGTCTGATAACTTATTTAAGTAATCGGAGGCTTTGTTCGCATCTTTTTGATTAAGCACATCAATATTATTTATGGTATTAAATAAAAAGTGAGGATCAAGCTGAGCCTTAACCAAGGCCAATTCCATTTGGTGATTTTTTTCGGTTAACTCTTGTTTTAGCTTAATGTCAGAAAACCACGAAATAAATCCTTTTATTACTAGGCCAACAATACCCGAAATAAAGGCGATAGCCGCAATAAAAATGGTTGTTTGAATTACTACCGAAATATTGGTATTTTCAACCGTGTACTGTTTTAATGTAATAAATAAAAATAGTTGAGCTAGCAGCGCTGCAGCAAAAGAAACTAGCAAACCATATGCTCCAAAAAGCACAAACTTTTTCTGCTTAAAGTAATTAGTAAATAAATAGTTGTAAAATGCGTAAAAACCTATTGCAGTTGGCAAATAGCCAAAACCAATAACAATTTTAGAAACCGTTGCAAAAGGAGGGATGTTGTTAGAGGCTGCTGCTAGAATTACAAAAACCAAAAACGAGTAACAAAACCAAAAACCAAGGTGAATAAGGAGAATGACTGACTTTTTCATTTTAATAAATTTAAAGATTAATTCAAACAAATGTCAGTAGATAGAAAGGCTTAAAAAAAAGTGTTATGCAAGCTATGGAAACTTATCTGCTAAAGCGTGATTTGCTCCTGCAACTTTATTTTAAACTTTTTGTTTTTGGAGGTAAATTCAGAAATAAAGGAATTATAAACCTATATCTGCAAGGCTTACTATTAAACTAAATGGATTGCTCTAATTTGAGCATTTCTAGAAGTGTGGCTGCTGCCTCAATACCTTTATTGCCATGTTTGCCGCCACTTCGGTCAATGGCTTGTTGTTTTGTATTATCTGTTAAAACTCCGAAGATTACAGGCTTATTGGTTTTTAAAGCAACATCTTTTACTCCTTGACTAACAGCAGAACATACATAATGGAAGTGGTCTGTTTCTCCTTTAATAACAGAGCCACAACAAATAACGCCATCTACATCAAGCTTATCAATTTGCAATTGGGCACCTAGAGGCAACTCGAAACTTCCCGGAACCTTATGAATAAAGATATTGCTTTCTGCAACCCCGCACTTTAATAGAAATTGCAATGCACCTTCTTTAAGGTTTTGGGTAATATCAATATTCCAATCAGACCAAACTATTCCTACACGTAATCTAGAAACGCCATTGAAGGTAACAGCAGGGTGGTTAGAAAGGTTTTGCTCGGCGGTAGCCATTACATTTTACCTTCTACGCGGGCAATGTATTTTTCAATATCTCTACCTTCTTGAGATTGAGGATATTTATTTTTTATCTCGTTAAAACTTTTTAAGGCTTTTTTATACTCGCCCATAGTTTCAAAGGTAACCGCAGCTTTTTTCAAATAAATAGGGGTTGTAAACTTATTTACTTCATCCTTGGCTGCTTTTAAATAATAGGCAACAGCATTGTCGTAATCATTTAAAGCAACATAACAATCTCCAATAAGACCTTTTGCAACTGAGCTTACCATAACATCTTCAGAGTAAAAATCTTCTAAATGGCTCAAGGCTATTTCAAATTCACCTTTTTTATAATGGATAACTCCTAAATAATACTTAGCTAAGTTGGCGCTTTCTGTCATAGAATAATTATCTATGATGGCCTCAAAGCCATAGTAATTGCCATCTCCATAAATGGCAAGGTCTAAGGAGTCTTTTTCAAAATATTGCTCAGCTTTCCACATTTGTTCTCTTGCTTCAGCTTCAAGCGGCTCCATGTATAATTTGGTAAAACCAAAATATCCTCCAATGATTAATACTAATAAACCACCGAAAATGGTTAGTTGTCTTTGGTTATCTAATAAATATTGTTGTGTTTTATTGTAGCTTTCAACTACATCAACAATTACTTCTTCGTCGTGCTCTGAATTTTTCTTGGCCATTAGGGTCAAATTTTGCGAGCGCAAATATAGGTAAATTAAACAGGTGGAAAAGTGGTTAGAAACAACATTTAAACACCTCATGTTTGAAATGTATGAGCCCTTATTTTTGTGCAATGTCAAAATTGTGGTTAACCAAGCTCTCGCTGATAAATTTTAAGAATTACGAGCAAGCAGATCTTGTCTTATCTGAAAATGTAAACTGCTTTACAGGCGATAATGGTGTTGGAAAGACCAATTTGTTAGATGCATTGTATTACCTAGCCTTCTGTAAGAGCTTTTTTAATCCCGTAGATGTTCAAAATATAAAGCAGGGCGAAGATTTTTTTGTGATTCAGGGCAACTTCCTATTCAACGATAAGCCTGAAAATATATACTGTGGAAACCACAAACAAAAAAAAAAGGTTTTTAAACGCAACGATAAAGACTATAAAAAACTTGCAGAGCATATTGGTCTTATTCCATTAGTGATGGTAAACCCCGCCGATACACAATTGATTTCGGACGGTAGCGATGGCAGAAGAAAATTTGTTGATGGTGTTATTTCGCAGTATGATAAAACATATTTATCGGAGTTGTTGGCTTACAACAAGGCTGTATATCAGCGTAATAATTTATTAAAACACTTTGCTGAAGAGGGGAGGTTTGAAGAAAGTTTGTTAGAGGTTTATGACCTTCAATTAGCGGACTTTGCCAAATCGATTTATGTTGCCCGTAAACAGTTTTTACAAGAATTTATTCCCACTTTTAAGGAGTATTATCAGCGCATTAGCCAAAAGGCAGAGGAGGTTGGTTTTCAATACCAATCGCACTTAAATGATGAACCCGACCTTGCTTTGCTATTGCAAAAAAGTAGAACCCAAGATAGGGCAGCTCGCTTTACTACAAAAGGTATTCATAAAGATGATCTTGTTTTTACGTTGAATGGAAACCCTTTACGAAAGTTTGGTTCTCAAGGTCAACAAAAAACTTATGTTACTGCATTAAAGATGGCGCAATTCCATTTTATGAAGGTTAAAAAAGGAGTGAAGCCTTTATTGTTGCTAGACGATATTTTTGATAAGCTTGACGACTCTCGGGTAAAAGCCATAATGAACATGGTGAGCTCTGATGAGTTCGGACAAATTTTCGTTACCGATACTTCAAGTGAACGATTAAAAGTTTTATTCTCAGATATTGAGCAAGAGGTAAAATACTTTGAAATTGACCACGAAAACCATATTTTTAAGGCTTCATGAAACGCTCTAACCAACAGTCTTTAAAAGAAGTAATTGAACAAATGTTACAATCCTCTAGGCTTTCTAATGGGCTTAAAGAGTATAACTTAAAAGGAGCTTGGCAAGAAATTGTTGGAGACCATATTGCAAAACACACCACCTCAATTGAATTAAAGAACAAATATCTGTATGTAGAAATAGATTCTTCGGTGTTGCGCAATGAGTTAAGCTATGGAAAATCTCTTATTATCAAAAAGGTTAATGATTTTTTAGGTGAAGAAAAGGTTGAGAAGTTGGTTTTAAAATAATTAGTTTTTATCCTCCCATATTTCTATTCCACGTTGAGTAAGGTAATTAGTAACACGATTAAAAATGTTTTCGTTTTCTCCCAATTTTTCAGGGAAAATAATTCCTTTATCAGAAAAATTGTTTGACATAACCTCTTCAACTGCTGCACAACAGGTAAAGCCTGTTGTTCTAGCCATAGAGCTAAAACCTGATTTTTGGTCTCTTCTATCAAAAACATTAAGGGTTGTATCTAATGTATTTCCTTTTAATTCCATACTCATAAAAGTAAATTCATCATCATCTTGATTTAGTTTCCATTGGTTAAAAAGTAGCTTAGAGATGAATTCGAGCGGTGTTGGTGAAGGTCCTGTATCATCTAAAAAACCGCCATCTAACAACACTTTCATTGCGGCCAAATGTCCGGGATAGCGTAAAGTTTTCTCAATCATTTCTTCCATATTTGGATAAGAGTAAATTAAGCTTCTCAACCCATCACTTACAAAGGCTTCTAATATGCCAACTTTTGTATATTCTTTTAATTCATAATCGGTTAAGGGTGGTTCAACGCATGCTTTACTATTTCTAACAACCCTTGCAGGTCGGGTGTATTCTTCAATAACATCAACAGGAGAAAACGGTGCTTTATATGCAAAGGGTGGTGTTTGCTCAAAAGGTAATCCTCCAACATAACATTTGTAAGAAGTCATACCTTGTACAGAATACCTTCCCGCAACCATATGGCTATATCCCGGAGCTATTCCGCAATCAACAATGGCAAAACAATTATTGGTTAAAGCAATTTCATTTAGTTCCTTAGCATCTTCAGGAAAAAAGGAAATATCCACAACATTTTTTCCAAATTCAAGCAATTTTTTTAGTATTTCAAACCCCATAAAGCCCGGAACAGCCAAAACCACTAGTGCAGCTTCTTCAACCGCATTTTCAAGGTTTTTATTTTCAAAAACATTTAAGCAAAGTGTATTTCCTCTAAATTGAGGAATAGAGCTTAATTTTTTATCATCATTATCAATAGCTGTTACATGATATTTTTTGCTTAGCTCTGAGGCAATAAGACTTCCTACAAGCCCACAACCAATAACTGAAATTTTTTGTTGATTCAACTGTTTAGAATTAAATTACACTTAAATAATTAGGGAAATACAAATTGTAAATTTGTGAATTATTTGGCATAAAATTAGTTTAACCTTGACAACTCAATATTCCACAGTTTTGCTTAGAACATTTACTATACTATTTCTTCTTTTTAGTTTCCAAGTTGGCCATAGCCAAGAAGCTAAAGAAAAAGAAAAGAAAGAGAAAAAAGGATTCTATCTTTTTAATAATGATACAACTGAAATCCCAAAAAACCTATACCTGTGGGGTAAGGTTTTAGAGAAAGGAAATCCGTTAGCAGGCGCTACCATTACTGTTTATAGGGATGGTATAAAAAGAGATTTATATAAGACTGATAATCAAGGCTTTTTTGATGTTTATTTAGATTTCGGGTTTATGTATAAATTAGAGTTTGGTAAACCCGGTTACGTTCCTAAAATATTAGAGGTTGAAACTGATAATATTCCTATGAGTGATAGGGAGTTTGGATATGAAACCGGAAACTTTCAAGTTGAAATATTCAGAACTGTAAAGGATGTTGATTTTTCTATTTATAAAAAACCGGTGGGTAAAATCTTTTACAGTGTTAATACTCAACAGTTTGTTTACGATAGAAGATACATTGCTAAAATGAAAAAACAAACAGCTGCTGTAGAAGAAGAAGTTGCCTTGAAACTAGAAGAGTTAGAAAGCGATGATGCTTACAACAGAGATAAATATGAAGTTTATTTGAGAGATGGTGATATAGAATTTAAAGCCGAGGATTACTCACTTTCAAAAACCTATTTCTTAGAAGCTTTAAAACTTTTTCCTAATGAGGAATATCCTCAAAAAATGGTTGCCAAAATAGACAGTCTTCAAAACAGTTTTGAAGCTTCTGAAAACCTAAAGATTAACAGGTTTATTGCTAAAGCTGATTCTTCTTTCGATGCTGAAAACTATGATAACGCTGTTGGCGGATATACTTCAGTGCTCAACTTAGACGCTACGAATGAGTATGCTCGTAAAAGGCTTGAAGAGTCAAAAGTTAAACTTGCCGAACAAGAAAAACTATTAGCTCAACAACAGAAAAATGCACCCAAACAGGATAAAATTGATATTTCTACAATTGAAATAAAATCAAATTTCATTGAAAAGTCAAAAGAAATTGCTCGTAAATACCCTCAAGGAGTTACCAAAGAAGAATACAAACAGGGTAACAAAATAATATACCTTATCTACGCTGTTGATGGTGGAAAAGGAGTGGAGTATAAGCGAGTAAAACATGATTGGGGTGGGGAGTACTTCTTCAGAAACGAAGAAAGTATTCCCAAATTTCAATTCAATAAAGAAACATTGTCAGATAAGTGATAAAAAAGCGTTGGTTTTTATTTCTTTCAGTTTTATTTGGGCTATTTACATCTGCTGCAATTGGGCAAGTTTCTAATGCAAATAAGTTTACGTTTTATGCTAAACTAACCGATTTAAAAACCGGTGATAAGCTAGAAAATGTATTTGTGGATGTTTATGAATATGGAGAGCAAATTGAGCATATATCTACAGATAATTCAGGTAAGTTCAAAACCTCTTTTGCTTTTAATAGTGAGTTTAGAATAGAATTCTCAAAAAATGGTTACGTAACCAAAATTGTTGAGATAAATACTCAGAATGTACCCTTATCATTTCAAAATTTTGGAGCTGAGTATGGCGGTTGGACCATTACCATGTTCAAGGCGTTTGATAACATCGATTACGACGAACTAAAAAACCCCATAGCACGTGTTTATTTCGATACTGAATACAATCAGTTTGATTATGATAGAGACCTCGCAAGAGCTGTTGTAAAAAAGATGGACAAATTGGCTGATATTGTAATTGAAGAAGAGGAGAACCGCGCATTAGCACTTAAAAACCTTGAAGAAGATTACAAAGACTTACTTAAAGACGGCGACAAAGCCTTTAGTGATGGAGAATGGCATACCGCTCAAGCATTTTTTCAAAAGGCAGTTGAACTAAAACCTGAAGAAAATTATCCCCAAAACAAACTAAATGAGATAGATGAAAGGTTAACGTCTCAAAAAGCCCTTGAAGAAAAATACAAAGGAGTAATTACTGCTGCAGATCAGCTTATGGCTATGGAAGGCTACAATGAAGCCAAGGTAAAGTATCAAGAAGCCTTATTGCTAAAACCTAAAATGGAATATCCCAAACAAATGATTAGTGAGGTAGATCAAAAACTAAATCAATTAGCAGCAGAAGAAAAAGCTTTGGCTCAAGCTCAAGCCAAAAAACAGGCTGACTTCAATAGCAGTTTTGATGCTGCCACCAATTTTTTGGAAACCGGAAATTTAGACCAAGCTAAGTTAAGCGCCAACCAAGCATTAAATATTTTCCCAGATGATGTTAGAGCTAAAAATTTATTGGCCGAGATTGAAGATAACATCGCAGCAAAAGAAGCTTCAAGAGCGGCAGAATTAATGGCGCAGAAGGAAGCAGAAGCCCAAAAACTAGAGGAAGAACACAAAATGGCTGAAAAAATAAATGCCATAATTACAGAGGCAGAAGAACTCAAGTTAAAAGGAGAGTTGCAATTGGCAAAAGCTCGGTATCAAGAAGCAAAAACTTTTGGTAGAAATACAGAATCTATCGATTCCAAAATCAATGAAATAGAAAACCTAATTGCAGGTGAAGTAAGGAAAGATCAAGAATATAGAAGGCAAATAAACCTAGTTCAAATATTAATAGATAAGAAAGATTACGAATATGCCTTAACCAAATTAGACCAGTTAAAACTTGAATATCCCGATAAAAGTCAAACTCAAGAAAAAATAGATTTCATTAACGGGATATTAGAAAAACAAAAGGCACAGGATTTAGCCCAAGCACAAAGAGAAGAAGATGCCAAAAGAAAGGAAGAAGAACTAAAACAAAAACAATTTTTAGCCTTGGTTGATGCAGGGGATGGTTTAATGGCTAATGGATTATATGAACAAGCTTTGGCTAAGTACAAACAGGCAGAGCGTGTTGACCCTGCAGCTCCTTTAATTGCGCAAAAACTAAATATGGTTCAACAAAAAATAGATCAAAAATTGGCTTTGTTAGCGCAAGAGAAAGAGGTTGAAAAAAAGCAGGCTACCAACAAAAAAATAAATATTGAGGATGATCCTGAAGAATACACAGAAGAATTTTTAAATGAAATTGCTAAAGAATACCCCGAAGGCGTTACTGAAGTTGTATACCAAAAGGGAAACAAAACAATTACAAAACGTATTGTAGTAAAAGGTGGCATAGGCACCGTTTACCGCAAGGTGCGACACAATTGGGGTGGTGAATACTTTTTTAGAAATAACGACCCAATAACAAAATTCATTTGGGATAAAGAAACTGTATTTTAGTTTTACCAAATAAATCTAACTATGCCTAACACCATAAAATATCTTTTAGCCATTGCGGGAGTTCTGCTGCTTTTATTTGGTTTGTGGTATGTTAGAACTGTGTTAAGCTATATTTTAATAGCAGGTATAATTTCACTCATAGGTTCTCCAATTACCAACTTTTTAGACAATCTTAAAGTAGGAAAATTCAATTTTCCGAGATCACTTGCTGCAGGTTTAACTCTTTTGCTTTTGATGGCTGTTTTTGTGGGTTTTATTAGCCTTTTTGCTCCTGTAATTGGAAGTCAAGCAAGGGCAATTTCAGATATTGAAGTAAGCGAAGTAATAAGCACCTTGCAAGAGCCATTAAGTTATGTAGAAGGGTGGTTGGCAAACTTTCATTTCTCGGCAGGAAATCCGTCAGATATTCTTGAAGATCGCGTTTCTAACTTATTGAATGTTACTGATGTAACCTCTGTTTTTTCATCATTATTGGGTGCGCTAGGAAACATATTTATTGCCTTTTTTTCCATAAGTTTTATTTGCTTTTTTTTCTTGAAAGAGGAGGGGTTATTCTTTAAGCTCATTATTGCCTTCAGTCCTTCTAAATACTCGCAACAAACAGAAAAAATCTTAGTAAATACTAAAAAGTTGCTTACTAGATATTTTGTTGGAATATTAGGGCAGGTTAGCATAATTACCATTTTGGTTTCAATTGGTCTTTCAATTATTGGAATTGAAAATGCCTTTTTTATTGGACTATTTGCCGGTGTTATCAATGTAATTCCCTACATAGGTCCATTAATTGGAGCATCAATAGGAATAATTTTATCGATTACTACCAACTTAAACCTTGATTTTTACAATGAGTTGCTACCATTAATAGGAAAAGTAGCCTCAGTATTTGCAATCGTGCAGCTACTAGACAACTTTGTTTTTCAGCCTTTTATCTTTTCTAACAGTGTAAATGCTCATCCATTAGAAATATTTATTTTGATTTTAATTGCAGGAACAGTGGCCGGTATTCCGGGAATGATTTTGGCAATTCCTTCTTACACCTTAATTCGCATAATTGCTAAGGAGTTCCTCTCTCAATTTAAAATTGTGCAATCACTAACCAAGAACTTATGAAGAGAAACCTTTGGCTTTTTTTAGTGCTCATTACCATGTTTATTGGTTGTAGAGAAGATAATCCGGCATTTGATGGTTTTGCTACTTGTTTAATAAACGCTCAACAATTTGAGTCAAATAACGTAGAGTTTGAAAAAACAAAGTTTTCCGATCCTGTATCAGGCCAAACTAAAGATCAAACAAGGGTTGAAATATTAGGCACGCAAGGCGATAGAATCATACTTTTTTTTGAAGGTCTTGAAAGTGGCTCTTTTACCTTAACCGCAGATGGAATTAATTCAGGTTATTATACCGACCAAACCTTAAACGATTATCAATCTATTTCATTACTTATTTTTATTGATAAATATGAAAAGTCTGATGGGGTGGAAACAATTTCGGGTACTTTTGAGTTTGTGGCTCAAGGCATTGTTACCCAAAGTGTGGTAACAGTTTCAAATGGGAATTTTTCAGTTTCAAAAAATTAAATTATGAAATTTAATCTTAGCGAGGTTACAGAAGTCATTCAAAATAGAAGAACGGTTTATCCTGAGTTTTTTTCTGACAGGAAAGTTCATAAAGAGCAAATTGAGCTTATGTTAGATAATGCTAAATGGGCACCTACACATAAACTAACACAGCCATGGTTTTTTAAGGTTTTTTACGATGAAGGCACCAAAACTTTTGGAGAGTTTTTTTCTGAGACCTACAAGAAGATAGCTGCTCCTGAGATGTTTAGCGAGATGAAGTATAATAAAATGAAAAACCGCGCAGAAAAATCCTCAGCGGTTATTGTAGCTTGTATGCGCAGAGATGAAAAAGAGCGCGTTCCTGAAGTTGAGGAACTAGCTTCTGCAAATGCTGCTATTCAAAATATGCTTTTAACAGCAACTGCTTATGGCATTGGAGTTTATTGGGGTACAGGTGGTGTTACCTATAAACCTGAAATGAAAGACTTTTTAGGGCTAAAACCGCAAGACCAAGTTTTGGGAGTTTTGTTTTTGGGCTATCCTGCAGAAGAGTGGCCAAGAAAAACCCCAAGAAAACCTAGAGAATACTATTCTGAGTGGATTGAGGATTAAACCATTTTTGGTTTTAAGAAATTTCCTGTAGCCGATTTGGAAACTTTTACCAAATCCTCAGGTGTTCCTTCAAAAACCAAATTTCCTCCGTTTTCACCACCTTCAGGACCAAGGTCTATTACCCAATCGGCACATTTTATTACATCTAAATTGTGCTCTATCACAAAAATGCTATGCCCATTTTCTATTAGTTTATTAAAGGCATGAAGTAATTTATTGATGTCGTGAAAGTGAAGACCTGTTGTAGGCTCATCGAAAATGAAGAGAATTTTGCCATCACTATTTCCTTTGGCTAAGAATGAAGCTAACTTTATTCTTTGTGCTTCTCCGCCACTAAGTGTATTAGAAGATTGACCTAATTGAACATAACCTAAACCAACCTCTTGCAATGGATGTAATTTTTCTGCCACTTTTTGTGCATCTTTTATTTTTTGCTGACTAAAAAAGTTGATGGCATCATCAATGGTCAAATTCAAAACATCAGCAATGCTTTTACCGTATAATTCTACCTCTAAAACTTCATCTTTAAACCTTCTGCCATTGCAGTGTTCACATTTTAGCTGAATATCTGCCATAAACTGCATTTCTACAGTTACATAACCTTCACCTTTGCAGGTTTCGCATCTTCCTCCATCAACATTAAAAGAGAAAAACGAAGGTTTAAAGCCTCTTAACTTAGCTAATGGTAAACTGCTGTACAAACTCCTAATTTCGTCATAGGCTTTTATGTAAGTTACCGGATTAGAGCGTGAGGATTTTCCTATAGGGTTTTGGTTTACAAATTCAACGCTATCTATTGAGTTTAAATCGCCGGTTAGCTTGTCAAACTCTCCCATTTGATCTCCATAACCTCCAAAATGCCTTTGCAGAGCAGGGTATAGAATCTTGCCTACTAATGTACTTTTACCTGAACCACTAACACCGGTTATGCAGGTTAGTCCACCTAAAGGAAATTTCACATTAAGGTTTTTTAAATTGTGTTCACGAGCACCTTGAATTGCTAAATGCTTCTTTAAATTTCGCCTTTTTTTAGGGATGGCAATTTGTTTTTTTCCGGATAAGTAATCGAGTGTTAAGCTGCCTTTAGCGGTTTTATTTATTTTTCCTTGAAACACCAATTCTCCGCCATTCGAGCCCGCTTCAGGACCTAAGTCAATAAGCTCATCTGCTTCAACAATAATTTCTTCATCATGCTCAACTACCAAAACTGTATTGCCTTGATTTCTAAGATGTTTTAAAACATTTATTAGTCGTTCCGTATCTTTTGAATGTAGGCCAATACTCGGCTCATCTAAAATATAGGTTGAGCCCACTAAACTACTACCTAAAGAGGTTGCTAGGTTAATGCGTTGAGACTCTCCTCCTGATAAGGTGGATGATAATCTATTGAGTGTTAAATAGCTTAAACCTACGTCATTTAAAAACTGTAACCGATTGGTGATTTCCAACATCAACCTTTTTGCTATAGCTTTTTCGTAATCATTTAGCTTGATGTTTTTGAAAAAGCTGAGCAATTCATCAACGGGTTTTAAAACTAATTCTGTAATGTTTTTTTCACCAACCTTTACATAGTTGGCGTCTTTTCTAAGTCTAGTTCCCTTACAATCGGGGCATTTTGTTTTTCCTCTATATCGAGACAACATAACCCTGTATTGAATTTTGTATGATTTTTCTTCCAAGTAGGAGAAAAAATCATTCAGTCCGGCAAAGTACCTATTGCCTGTCCAAAGTAATTCCCTCTGATTTTCTGAGAGGTCGTAAATTGGTTTATGTACTGGAAAGTTAAACTTATGAGCATTTTTAATTAGGTCATCTCTCCATTTACTCATAGACTCACCGCGCCAGCAAACAATAGCATCTTCATATACAGAAAGCCCTTTATTCGGAATTACAAGGTCCTCATCAATTCCAATTATAGAACCAAACCCTTCACACTTTTTACATGCCCCATAAGGATTATTAAAGCTAAAAAAGTTTGCACTTGGCTCTTCAAAGCTTATACCGTCAAGCTCAAATCTATTATTAAAGCTGTATTTCTTAAAGCTTCCACTTTCATCAACCAAAACAAAACACTCTCCATTGCCTTCGTAAAATGCTGTTTGTACAGAATCAGAAACCCTGTTTTTGTTTTCTTCTGAAGCTTCAACCTTAACCCTATCTATAACAATATTTATTTCTTCGGTAGCAGGTTTAGGTGTTTGTGTTAATACTTCATTTAGCCTTACCATTTTATCGCCAACAAATAACCTTGAAAAGCCCTGTTTTTGGATAAGGTCTAGCGTTTCTTCTAAACCTTGTTGAATATTAAGCAGGGGAGAGGTAATTAAAACCCTAGCATTTGGAGGAAGTGAAAAAATAAAATCAACTACATCTTGTACAGTGTGTTTTTTAACTTCATTTCCGGAAATTGGACTTATTGTTTTTCCGATTCGAGTAAAAAGTAACTTTATATAGTCGTAAATTTCTGTAGAGGTTCCTACAGTAGAACGAGGATTTCTTGTATTTACTTTTTGTTCTATTGCAATTGCAGGGGTTATTCCATGTATGGCATCTACATCGGGTTTATCAAACCTGCCTAAAAACTGGCGAGCGTAAGAAGAAAGGCTTTCTACGTATCGGCGCTGACCCTCTGCATGTAAAGTGTCAAAAGCCAAAGATGATTTTCCCGACCCAGAAAGCCCTGTAATAACCACAAATTTGTTTCTAGGAATAGTAGCATTGATGTTTTTGAGGTTGTGCATTCTAGCCCCAACTACTTCAATATTTTTAGTTTGTTTTATTGTTTTAGATGCCATATAATTGATAAAAAATTTATCGTTTGTAAAGGTACTTCTATAAACAACCAAAAAAAAAATTTGGTTTTTTGCAAAATCTTCCGATTTTTGTCCTTTCGAATCAATAATCGATTAATAACAAAAAACACTCGCCTATAGCATAATAATTACTTTAACAAGCTTACTTAAGCAACCAATTAGTAGTTATTATGCAATCTTATCATCTCTCGGATACTGAATTAGTAAAGAAGTATGTTTCAGGCAATGAAAATGCTTTAGAGGAAATTATTACTCGCCACAAAGAGAAAGTTTTTGGATACATCAAAATGATGGTTAAGAACCACGACCTTGCCGAAGATATTTTTCAAGATACCTTCATTAAAGTAATTAAAACCTTAAAAGGAGGTAATTATAACGAAGAGGGAAAATTCTTGCCTTGGGTAATGAGAATAGCTCATAACTTAATAATTGACCATTTTAGACGAAACAAAAGAATGCCTACCACAAGCGGCACAGAAACCTTTGATATTTTTGATATTATCAAGTCTGAAGATAAAAATGTTGATGAGGAAATGTTTTGGGATCAGGTTCATCAAGATGTAAGAAAACTCATCAATTAT